>CAYTDR010000071.1:0-14873 GCA_964436185.1 uncultured Candidatus Obscuribacterales bacterium
AGTCGTATTGTAGTCGCCTTCAGTTAATTCACCGAGCGCACGCAGGCGTGAACCGATAGACGAGCGACCATCGGCAACCGGCCAGAACCATAGTCTGATATGAGAAAGGCATGCGAACCGCAAAGGATAACTCGCCTGGCGGGTCTGTTGGGTAGGAGCCAGGTGAGACAGTCATCCGAACTATTGCGCGGCCGACGGGGCGGTAGATAGGCCTGGACGGACGGAATTCTCCTACCGGCAAGACTGGTATTATGTGTTGCGATGACCGTTTCGTCGCTCAGTCAGCCACAAATTGAATCGAAAACAGAAACTGTTCGCACTTTTCGTTGTTTCATCACTGGCGTTACCATTAGAGGGCGCACTGGCTGAAGCGCGGTGGCGTACGTTCAGCCGGCAAGCCTGCAAAGACATGAATGACCACAAGTATCCTGTTGCTTCCCTCGGCTACCAACGTGCCCTTGAGCTTATTCCTTCCACCCGACATTATCAGGATGCTCGTTTGGACTTGATGTTAGGGCTTGCTGAAAACGCAAGAAGAGCGCGAGATTTTGAGAAGTGCCTCGAGACACTGCATAAGGTGAAGATGGCGCTTGATGCTGGAAAATACTTGGATCCGATTCTGCCTGCACGTTATTGGCGCAGACAGGCGGATCTCATGCTCGACCTCAAAAGGGACGCCGAAGCCACCAGGGCAAAAGGTGAGGTGATTCGTATCATCGAACGGAACTTTGACTATGACAGCGAGCATTTTCAAAGAAACTCCAGGGTGTACATCTCAGGACTTATCAAAGCCAAACAATGGCAACTCGTGTTGGATTATCTGCAGAGCCTGTTCACGAGACTTCCTCCTGAATTCAAACAGAACGACGATTACGATGAAACCTTTCAGAACTTGCGGAAGGAAATTCATCACTTGATTGGTTTAAACAGACTGGCTTTAGCAAGAAGTTATCTCCTTCAACTCGAGCGAATCGATACGAAACCGGCTGAAACACTGGATATATGGTGGCGGTGGCTGCAGAAATGCATCCACAGCAAGCAACCAAACCTCCTTCCTCCCGTAACGAATAGTTTGCGCAAGTTATGCGAGCGATTGGAAGCCGATCCGAAAGCAGAAAACCTTTGTGCCACCATCTCCTGTCATGCTCTGCTTGCCCGGTTGTATCAGGAGATCTTTCAACCGTCCAGAGAAGAGGTCGAGTGGAAGGCGATCGACGCCGGTGTAAGCAAGCTTGCTGGCACAAGTTCGGCTGCGCAATACATTTCGATGCTTGATGCCCTCGTGAAGGTTTTGCGAGCCGAAGAGTTCCGGGCTTCCTCGGCAACGGGTATGCTTTTGCGTTTCGTTGAACTGACGAAGCAACCGAAAATGCAACTTTCACCGGACCAAACGAAGCAATTCGACGGTTTTCATTTCAACTCCAGGTGCAGACTGACATCTCACTATCTTCGGCTCGATCAACCAGATAAGGCTGCCGATGCGCTCGCCAGCATCGATTCTGCAATCGTAAGGAGACTGCATCGCAACATGCGCTTGGTCGACTTGCATGTTGAACTCGGATTTGCCTTCTTGAAACAAGGACAACCGGACAAGGCTCGCCGGCATGCCCGGGCGGCGCAACAATTGCTGGGCTCTCGTTCTACCAGCGATCAGGCTCAGCACAAGGAGGCGGTAGAAGCAATTGGTCGCCTCAACAATGAGATCTTAGAGAAGGAGAGGGCGACGGAATGATACCGTATATAATGCCGACCAGGTGTCACAACTGATGAAAATGCGCTCGCAAATGCTCCTCCTGCTTTGTGTGCCTCTGGCTTGCCAGGTGTGCACGGTGAGCCTGCTCTATTCGGCGCTGGAGGCTGTCGACAAGTCCGCGAAAAAGGAAATTCAGGCAAAGGAAGTGATCTCTCAGCTTTCGGAGAACTCGACCCTGCTAGGGGTTTTCATCGTAGAGCTAACCAACAAGAACGTTTTTGACAGACGCAAAAAAAACTGGGAAGGAAAGTGGCTGAAGACTGTCGACAGATGCAATAAAAGGCTATTGAAGGCCACGCATGATAATGAGCGAGCACGAAAGATAGCGGAGAGGCTCGAAGTTCACAGTCGTCAATTGATAGAAAACTGGATCGACTTGACCAGATCTTTTACTCCCGATCGCAGCTACTTGTATTATTCGCAATTCATGAGCAGCGCCGAATTTACAGAAGCCATGAAGGTGATGTCGGATCAATTGCGCGATGAGATGGAGGAGTTGTTGGCCATCTATCGACCGCTGGCGGCAGAGCTGCAGCCGCAGTCTCTGGCAGCGAGAACCAGGCTGCGAGAATCGATTATCGCTGCCGTGGTGCTCAACGTTCTGCTTGTCTTAGCGCTGTTCTTCTTCATCAACTCCAGATTCCTTCTCAGGTTGACGACTTTGATGGATCATATTCGTGCCTTCTCCAGAGGCGGAAAGGTTTCCCAATCGCTTAAGGGGAACGACGAACTGGCAGAACTCGATCAAATATTTACTGCAATGGCAAACGAGCGTCACAAGTTAGATCAGCTTCGTCAGTCAATCCGAGAGATGGTGAACCATGACATGAGGTCCCCGTTGACCTCGATGAATTTGCGACTGGAATCTGTTTTGGAGTTATACGATGAAGAACTGACACCAGCGGTGAAGAAAATCCTCGTTCAGCTAGGTTCGGAGACCCAGCGTTTAACGCGGTTAGCCAACACTCTCCTGGATATCGATAGGATGGAGGACGGAAAGCTTGAAGTGGAGCTTACAACTGTCTCTGTTGAGGAGTTGGTGGAATCCTGCGTGCAGATTGTTCATGGTCATGCCGAGCACCGAAAACTTGTTATTGATACCAACTTGGAAGAAGCTCTTTTCGTTCAATGCGATCTTGACAGAACAGTCCAGGTAATTACGAATTTGCTTTCCAACGCCATAAAGTTTTCTCCAATCAGGACCAAAATCTCGATCAATGCAAGGCGCGTCGATACAGAGTTTGTCAGGATTGAAGTTGTCGATCAAGGCGCTGGGGTGCCAGAGGACAAGATTGACAGTCTCTTTCAGCGATTCGTGCAGTTGGATCAACCAGACTCAACAAAAGCACAAGGGAGCGGGCTCGGTTTGTACATATGCAAATCATTGATCGAAGCGCAGGGTGGCCTGATCGGTTACGCCCAACGAGATGAGCCTGGAGCCTGCTTCTGGATCGAATTGCAGCAAGACGCGCTGCCGGAGATGGGCACCGAATCTAGTGGCTGAGCGCACTTCTTTCAGGATTGTCAATTGAAGTACTTCGGCAGTGAAACGCAATCAAGCTTGACTGATGTGTTTCTCCGAACACATCGAAACCCTCCGCTCAATTTCAAGGGTTGAGGTATGTACCGAATTGTGGCACATAAATGCTACAGCCTGCAGAAATACCAAATGTCCAGTCCATTGAATCCGCCCTCCATCAATTGCCCCGTTTGCCTGAAGCCAAAAACGAAGAGTGGCAGCGGTTTGATCACCCAATTTATTGAAGTCTGCAAATGTGATTCTCAGGCTCGCGAAGAACAAGAAGTTTCACTCTGCTCGCTCTGCAAAAAGCGGAAGCGAACCGCCAGCGGAAGCATGACGCAATGGGTTTTTCGCTATGATGTCTGCCAATGCGCGGATGCCATCCCGCCACAGACTGACGAGGCTTCAACTGAGCGTAAGAGAGAAATCGTCGACTCAGAATCACGACAGGTCAGTGCCGATGAGGAGCTTTTCGTACGATCCGATTCGTTTCCTCTCGATAGATTCAAACCGCTCAAGGTTCTCGGAAGAGGAGCTGCAGGAGTTGTCTATCTCGCCCGCGACAGGTTGCTGGGAAAGAAAGTCGCAGTCAAGACTCTTCACCGGCTTACGAAAGAACAGTTGATTGCATTTCAAGAGGAGGCACGGTCAACCTGCAAGCTCAGTCATGAAAATGTTGTAAAGGTCCTTGACTTCGGCGCTTGCGAATCAGGTGCACCATATATGGTGATGGAGTTGATCGTTGGCGAAAGCCTGGAGTCCTATCTTGCAAGAGCCGGCAGTGCAAGCGAAGAGTTCGCAGCCTATACCATTTCCCAGTTATGTCTGGCGCTCAGCTATGCACACTCACATGGAATCTATCACCGAGACATCAAGCCTGGCAACATTCTGCTTGCTGAGAGTGATGGCGGCGCTCCATGTGTGAAATTGATTGACTTCGGTATAGCCAAAGTCAAGGAAGCAACCGGGTCGGTTACTGAGTTTCAGAATAAGACACTGGCTGGGACTCCAGCCTACTTACCGCCAGATCCGGTCCTGGGCTATAGCTATGATGTGCGTTCGGAAGTTTACTCGCTCGGTTGCGTCTTATTCGAGCTAATTGTGGGAGAGCCACCATTTATAGGGGGAACTGCTTTAGAGACGATAAGCTTGCACGTCAACAGCCCACCTCGAAGTCTGGCTGACGCAGGCTCAGATGTTTCGGTGTCGGGCAAAATGGAAGATGTCGTCGCCAGGTGTCTGCGAAAGAATCCGGAAGAACGCATTCAGTCTCCTGAAGAATTGAGAGAAGCACTTCAGTTTTCTACCATGGTGGCGAACTCCATGGAAGCTGCATCCGACCGGAAAAAGGCGACGTTGCCCTGGAGGATTGTTGCTGTACTAGTGCCCTGCGCTTTGATGGTCGTCTGTGCTGCCGCCTATATCGTGTCATTGCTTGATCCGAGTATTGAAGCGTCGCTGAGGAAGGACGATCAATACTTCAACGAAAAGGCGTGGGAGCAGGTGGAAGAAGGTCAACTAAGAGAGGCGATGAAGAATGCCAATCGGGCGCTCTCTATCAAAATGTCGTGTGCCAGCCTCGACACGCGGGGCATGATTTATATTCTCCTCGGGGATACCGACAAAGCACTTCGAGATCTGAACAAAGCGATTGCTCTGAAGCGACGTGATGGAACTGCGTATTTTCACAGAGGTATTGTCTACGAGAAGTTGGGTGATAAACAGCGTAGCACCGCGGATGTGCTTAAGGCAGGAAAATTAGGCTATATGCCCGGAGCCTGGGAACGTGAGCAGTTTGGATTCTTACTTGCGCGTCTTGATGCCAAAATTTGGTCTCCGTCAAGTGCGCTAGTAATGGTAACAACACCTGACGCTCCTGAGTTTTTTCAACGAGTTGGAAACAGCCTGACTATAAAAAACAATGATCTCACCAAGGACAGTGCCCTGCAAAAATTGAGAGCACTCGAGAAGATTTCTGATATATCGTTGAGCGGGTGTGCAGTTTCTGGTCAGACATTCGCGATGCTAACGCATCTCCCTCTGGAAATAATTTATATGTACGATTGCGATCAGAAAAAGAAGAATGCGCTAAGCAACCTTGGCCAGTTCCGCGCGTTGAAGATTTTTACTGCGCTTTGTTCTGATATAACCGAAGTTACCTTTCCAAAAGATCTTGAGTTTGCCCGTGTAGAGGGCAGTGCTGTCTCAAACAATTTCCTTCGTGAGCTATCGCGCCTAAAAGGGTTGCAGACCCTATCGCTCTCTAGTTTGAACCTTGTCGATCAAGATCTGAGCTCTGTAAATGCAGCGACCAATATATCGCACCTGCAAATAGAAGATTGTACTGGATTGGACCTCCGAGTACTTAAGGCATTCGATTCTCGCTCTAGCTTGAAATATCTCTCGCTGAGGGGCTCTGATCCACTTCCGCCAGTACTAAATATGGTGATGGAGATGAAATGGCTGAAGTGTATTAACCTGGAAAAGAACACTATCTCGGGATCACATCTAAATAGGCTGATCGATCTTCCGGAGTTGCGAACACTCTATCTTGGTCCCTTCATTGACGATTCCTTCAACTGGCAGCAAGCCCGAATAAAACGAAGTCTCAGCAGTTTGGGACTGACGAATTGCAATCGGCACCAAATGCAGTGCGTGTCCGACTTGTCCCTCAAGTCACTCTCCCTGACGTTTGATGAAGAAAGCTCGTTGACAGTGCAGGACTTCGGTTCCCTGCGTCAAATTACTGGGCTGGGCACGTTATTCGTCAATGGCGAACGGTTCCTGAGAAAAGATGTACAGCGGAGTCTGGCAAGCCTGGAGCCCAAGTGCAAACTGTTTATTGACTCTTCGATAGCGCCCGATAGCTGGAGTCGCTGATAAAGCCGTTTTTCCAATTCTTGAGGATCTTTGTTCACATCTGAAGTTGCCCGTAGCGATAAGCCGGCGTTGTTTCCGAATCGCGCTGAACGATAATGCTTCTGTGCACCAAGCATCGAATTGGTTGAATGACTAGTGGGCTCGAGCTGGAAGTGAATAATGGAAGCGATGCACTGCTATATTGTCGCTCACCAGATCCGAAGAGTTGAGTAAATTTCGCAGACGAGCAGGCCACTCCCCGTTCTTCGGCTCATCTTCTCCCCAATTGAAAATCTGCCGGCCCTCGGTTAGGAACCACTGAATGGTCGTATTGTGTTCCGTCACTTTTGCATGGAGAAAGTTGGAATGAAAAAGCTTCGCGGTCTCCCTACAGAACGGCTTCGCTGTCCAATAGGACTCTATCGCTTCGTTCAGCTTAATTGCCGCTGTGCTGGCAGAGGACTGGAGAACGAACCGATCTTTGCCGTCCTTGCTTTCTGTCGTAAAATCGGGAAACAGCTCCAGCAGATCGGGAGTCACTGGTACTTCCTGTGGTGATGTTTGCGGATCGTCTGGCCTCATTGTCGTCGCCTCACTGGAGAAATTCGCTCGCACGTGCAAGCTAGGTGCACGCCAAGAGGGTAACCTTGGATTGTTGAGGATTTGTGAAGCAAGCTAGTTTACGTTGGTCGCAGACCCAACTCATGTCAGTTTTCGCATAACAAAAGCGTCTGAAGTAGAACGAAATCTCGGCTGAACTGATATCAGCTTTGAGAGTTTCGAGATTTGCTCCATTAAAACCGACTGGTTCGAATCTGCTAAATCGACTTGCCCTTCAGTTCTCGAATCAGAAACGCGATCTGCAAGTTCAACAACACCTCGGCTGAATCGATATCCACCTTCAGGGTTTCCGAGATCTGTTCCAGCCGATATCTGAGTGTATGTCTGTGGACGAACAACGCGCGGGCGGCCGAATTGAGATTGGCTCCGTGCTCCAGATAGACCTTCAGGGTGTCCATCAAGTCGCTTTCCCATTCCTGGTCGTAAGACTCTAAGGGCTCCAGGACTTCTTCGTAAAACCGATCGAGCTCGGGGTGATCGATGAGCAAATAAAGCAGTCGTTTGACTCCTAACTCTTCATAGCCAAGCACGAACTCCTTTTCTGCGTGAATCATGGAGCCGATTATCAGTGCTTGCCGGGCATCTCTATAAGTTTCAGGCAGCTCCATGAGCGTGCTGACAGTTCTGCCCGCGCCAATCTGCACCGTGCAGTCACTGTTAGCAGCTTTGACTGAAGCCAGCAGGGAGCCGGCTTCCGATTGCCATGTCTTTTGCGTGTCCTCAGTGAAGGGGACAACATAAACATGCGAGTTCTCCATTTGAATACCGACGACCGAATCCTGTGGCCAAGCCGGCTGTCCGATTGCTCCTTCGGGGCGAATAAGCTGAATAGCAAATACACAGAAGCCGTCGAAGAGATCGAAACCAAAGTGTCGCTCCAGGCGTTCCATCTCTGCTGCAGACATGTTTTTTCCGGAAAGCAGGTCTTTGAGCAAGTTTCTGTGCGCGGCGGTAAGGCCGAAATCTCCTTTCGATCTGATGCTGATATCGACCAGGGAGGCGAGCGCGGCAGGTTGAAGATACCAGATGAAGGACTCGTGTTTGTCCGATGGTCGAACCATCACGGAAATGAAGCCGGCGATCAGCTCGCCTCCGTAAAGGATCGGTATGGAGACTCGGCGTCCCAATCGCACAGGGTAGAGAAAGCAATCGTGTATCGAAGAGCCTTCCTCTCTACATTTCTTCATGATCTCAAGAGCTGCATCAGTCAATTGTTTTTGTTGCCGTTTCGGCGTGCCGCTCATATCTCGTGAGGCAAGCAATTCGAAATCTGCTGTCTCGACTGCAACCGGACGATCGAGCCACTCATGCAATTGCTCTACTAATCCGTCCAGGCCCTCTTCCATCACGAGCGACAATAGAATCGAATGAATCCTTGCTCCAGCAGTCTTTGTCTCCTTCAAGAAGGCAAGCCTGATGTCTTCGAGCATCTGAGCAGTGTCACCGAATCCGCGCACTACTATAAGAGGAACATCCTGGTCTCTGCAGGAGTTTGCCAGGCGTTTTACCGTGATATCGGTTCGCAATAAAGTGTCTATATTTCCTTGCGCCGGTGATACCCGAGCGGTACTACCATCGATACCGCTCAGCATAGCTTGTTGGCTGTCCGGGAGGGTGACAAAAACGACTCCTGCCAAACCTTGTACCTGAGCGACTTTCGAGGCGTCAAGCTGATCCTGGGAAATCACTACCAGACTGCCGGGTGAGGGTGGGGGCTCGAATTGCGAGACCACTTGAACAATCGGGCGCTCGAGAATGTTCTCGCCCGAGAGTATTTGCGCTTCCGCGAGTGCCTCTGTTGTTAAGAGACTTCTGAGAGTAGGCTGATGAGAGAGGTGTTGATGTTCCATTCGTATATCCACCCTCCAGATCTTAGCGTGTTCAGTGCCATTGGAGAACTTCATGACATCTATGAATGTCCAAAAGCGTTCTCTTTTGCCTGTTTTAGCTATAACCAAAAACTAAAATTTCGAGGAATTCCGCATCAATAGTCTTGTATAACGGGTTCACGGGTGATACCATCCCCCGTTGGTAACCAAATTTTGTGGTTTGGTAAGGAGGATTTACATATGAACCGTGCTGAACTAATCAGCGAAATCGCAGAACTGACGGGTCAACCAAAGACCCAAGTAAGCACTACTCTTAGTGCCATGCTTCACACAGTCACCACTGCCGTCTCCAAAGGCGACAAGGTGACCCTGGTTGGATTCGGAACCTTCGAGCGCCGCGTGCGCCAGGCCAGAACCGGACGTAACCCGCGCACCCTCGCTCCGCTGAAAATTCCTGCGAGCAAGGTTCCCGCGTTCCGCGCCGGACAAGAGCTGAAGAGCATCGTAAACGGCAAATCCCGTCAGAAAAGTTGGCAGACTCCTGGTGTCAAACCAGCCGCCAAGAAAAAAGCAAAAGCAAAACGTCGCTAATATCTAGCAGACGAACTAACGAAAGTTGGATGAGGCAGGGTTTTCAAGAGCCCTGCCTTTCTTTTTTGTTTTATCGGGCAGAAAATTAGGGCAGCGTCTGATACCAGATATGGTCCAGCCGGAAGAAGCTTAAAAAATGGCAACTGAGACAAAAAAGTTTCTAAAACCCCTTGAGCTTGGCAACCAATTGAGACAGAATTAATTCTGCTTCTCGAACTAGTCCCAGCCCCAGACTTACAGGTGAAAGCCTGTACAGTCGTTCGCCACTTTGCCTAGAAAGACCGATATGAACAACAATCACATGGAAGCTTTACAGGATCGCCTGAAAGAGATTTTTGAGACGAAGGCGGCTGAGTTCAACAGATACTCTGAGGAAAATCCGTCTACAGCAGTTGTGACCACCCAGCTCGCGGCTCTGTACGAGGATCTGGTTCGGGTAATGACGATTTAGATCTTCTGATCGAGCCTACCCGAAGGCCCGAGTGCATACGTGCATTCACCATGGACTAGCGGCTGCTTAGATAGTAAGTTAGCATTGCACCAGTTGTCTGCCTTCGGGTGAGCTCAATCGAGGGGAGCCAAGCAGGTGCACCACGTTTGGTGGTGACGAAACTTGCATATTGCCACCCGTACAAATGTATGGTAAGATGGCAAAGTGCTTTCCACGGTGAGATGAGAGAAATCCACCCTCTGAAGAAGGCGAGTTACCGTCAGCATCGAAGAAACCACCGGTTCCAGATTGTTGGTGAGCATTACCCGTCATTATTGAGAGCAAGCACGATGGATTTCATTTTCTTCTTCTTTAGCGGCCTGGTAGGACTCGGTTTGCTACTTGCGATTGCGTTTCCTGATCGCTTCATCCCCGACCATCCGATGAAAAAGAAACGAAAAGTCGGCTCGTCCTATTGGGGTGTCTATCAAGACGGCAACCCTCTGAAGTCTGTTGGAGACATCGAGGTTGCACCTCTAACCGATAAACAGATAACCAATTACGGTGCTTTCTCGTACGCAGCCGGCAAGGGGGTTTCGAGGCGAGGCGCATGACGAACAGGAGTTTTGTCCTTCGGTTGGGCGTGACCCTATCCCTACTGATTTTGGCTCCGCTAGCGACCTCTGCGTGCCCTTGCAAGGTGTATGGAACGCCGGCGGAAGAACCTTCTGATATCGGCAATCAGAAGGGCATCGAATTCAGTCATACGAGCGAATATCGCAAAGAGTTCAAAAATGCCATAGAGTCTGCTCGCAAGACTTGTCTCGACTATTTGGCGTCCCATCCGGACGATCGCAGCATGGCAGTCGTTAGCGATATTGACGAGACATTGTTGGACAATCGCAGCTACTTCGAAAAGACGAGCGAGTTTAAATGGTCTGATTTCAAAGCTTGGGTGAAGCAAGCTCAGGCACCGACTCTGAAGGAGACGGACGAATTTTTGAAGTGGGCAAGAAGCAAGCAGTTTGTCATCTTCCTGGTGACAGGAAGAACTGAGGATCTGAGACATCCGACCATCAGGAATCTCGTCAAGGATGGCGTCTCCTACGATGGTCTGTACATGAGAAAAAATGGCGACAAGCGTTCTGCCATTGAAGTAAAGACGAGCATTCGCGAAGAGATCGAGTCCATGGGCTTCAAGATTGTCGTCAACATCGGCGATCAAGTATCAGACCTGGTGGGCGGGCATTCAGAAGATTGCGAGAAGCTGCCGAACAAGCTGTATTTCGTCAAATAGAATGCGATGCTCTCGAGCGATCGTTCCTGAATCAATGTCGAACGAACTCAGGCGACTTCGCGCTCGCTTATTGCGACTGCGCGCACATGACTCTTAGTCCGGAGCACGTAATTTAGAGGACCGACATTCAAGCGCCGCCCTCTAGTGCGCGCGACTTCATACCGGGTGACGGCTTAGCCACCGCCGACGCGAGTTTAAACACGCTCTCGTAAGTATCTCAATCTAAGTCTTTCTGTGCTTTATCGCCGATTTCAAACATCAGGTCAGCGATGAAATACGTGTTTTCAATCATCGGCGTGAACTGCTGGCGCAGGGCATTCTCGTTCAAGTAGGGGTCGGTACTGGTGATGTTGGGTACCCTCAGCTCTTCCGCCACGAGAAGCGCTGCCATAATATGGCGTAACGAGTATCTGTCCATCCTTTCAGGATCTCCTTCTAAAATGGTGAATGATTAGGAAGCATACTTAAAATTCAGGCAAAACTGTAGTCTTGCATTTGGCGTGTTAACCTGCCATTTCAGCCACAACATCTACCGTCCAGGGCGCTAGGGTCCTACCCTTGCCGCTTTCGCCCTACCCTTGCCGCTTTCGCCCTACCTGGGTTGCGTCGGTTTGGCGAAAAGCACTACGTCGTTGCCCTGCCAGCGGTCATATTTGACCACCGGATTTTGGGAGCCCGACATTTTTGCCGCAGCCTTCGTTACTTTCTCTCGACAGGCATCGAAGGATGCCTTCAGGGCGCGTTTCTGTCGCATTGCTTCAGTCAGGTAGTAGGTAAAGATCCCGTGTTGGAGACCCGGATCTTCGAAGGATTTCTCGTTCATGCTGCATGAGCTGACTACGATTTGCCCGCAGCCGGAAACTTGCTCGTCAAGATACTCTCCGGTGTCGAGCTCCTCGCGGGCGTTGCCGGAGTAACAGGTGTCCAGGATGGTTACCACGCGATCGCTGCGGATGTGCTTCTTGATAGTCTCTCCGAGCGTTTGCATGCGAATGCCGGGGTTTGCCTGTCCATCATAATCATGCGTGACAATAAAGTTCTCCGTATTCGTGGTCGGTGTGCCATGAGAGGAGATGTAGACGAGAACCAGATCATCTTTTCCAACACCTGGTGGGAGCAGTTGGGTGAGAACATTCATGATATTGCCGGTGGTAGCGTTCTCGTCAGCTAGATAGAGGATGTGATTGGGCGCGAAGCCGGCTTCTTTGACCAAAAACTCTTTGAACATTTCCGCGTCCGGTACGCAGAATTGCAGATTACAGCCCAGTTTGAATTTATTCACTCCGACAATGAATGCCCATTTGTCGGTGATCGGTCGGTTCGATCCGGACTGCTGATTGGCAGGAACGGCTGTAACAATGGTACTTGCGGCGGGTTCGTTGGCTCCGGTTTGCGGAAGTTGCGGAGGTCCTTCTGTGCCGTTGCCACCATGATCGAGGGCGATGCCGATCGCCGTAGGTTCGTTGCCTCCTCCTTTCGGATTGACGACAAACACCAGTCCATGTCCTGGGGCGCCATTCTCTGATGCTTTCAGTGAAAAGGCACCATCGTTGGAACGGACTTTATATCCGGAAATCTCTTGGGGAGTACCGCTCAATAAGTTGCTGTCAATCTGTACACCTGCGATCTGAGACATGGCCTTCTCAGCCTGGATCGGTTCTTTAGTCAGGATAATGCAGAGTTGCTCGCGGCCCTGTGTGTTGTCGAAGGTGAGCATGCCCTTCTGCGGCACGGTGTACTCTTTACCTGCCAGCAGGCGATTGTCTTCCTGGGCGTTGGGTGGATAGAGGAGAAAGTCTTTCTTGCCGCTCGAACCCTGCTTTAGCAGTATGTAGCAGTAGCGATCCCCATTCGTCTTTATATGAAGCCTGACACCATCACCACTTTTGAAAGAGTAGCGATTGTTGCAGAGAAACGGTTTCATTCCGGGACGTCTCAGCTCGAGGCAATATGCCACGCCGAACGATTCTTCTTTTGGAGCTTTCATCTCCTCATAGAAGAGATCTTTGGCATCCTGTGCCCATACCGGCGCAGCGGTAAAGAGAAAGAGTATTAACGACAGCAGATACCGGTTCATTCGACTCACTCGCATGGCGTCCACTTATGCATGTACAGGCAGGTTGGGCGCGCGATCCTCTGTTGTATTCTACTAGATATGCTCCAGAACCACTTCTGCGTAAAGAACGTCAGATGGATTCTCGTTGACTATGATTGTCTGCGGCGGCGGTGTCACCACAGCCGGTGGCTTGTGCGCCGTTGCTCCGGAGGTTGGTTTGCGTCGAGCGGCGGTATGGGGCTTGGTTGCGGGCTTGCGGGCGACCGGTTTCGGTTTGTGTGCCGGCTTGATTGCAGAGTCCTCTCGGAATAGATCCTTCGACATGTCGTCATCCGGTTCGTTGGGAATGGCATTAGCAATCGCGTCGTCTGCGTTATCTTCCGCGCCCGGCTTTGCCTGCGTGCCTACCGATTCTTTATTCTCTTCGGGGAAAGCGACAAGCAGTTGTTGGTTGCCTTGAGTGGGGTCGGCAGCCGAATTTTTTGTAATGTTGGCCATGGCTAAGTTCGTGCCTGATTTGTCGTCCAGGAGAAGCGCCGTGTCGATGTTGGTGCGAGAGACGGCGATGCGCACGCGTTCTTTGCCGGCATTGCGATCGAAGACAAGAAACGTCGCGGCTGGGACAGCCACGTCTTTTCCTCGCTTGATTGTGTTACCCGCGTCCTTGCCCGCTACGGGAAAGAGCACCGCTTTTTTGCCCGTTGTGCCAGCGATGAGGACTACGTGAGCGTGCCCATCGACGTTCGATGTGAGATGAAACTTGATCCGATCACCGCTCTTAAAGGCATACCGGCTGTCCACTTTCTGCTTTGTCTTTCCTCTGCGAAGCTCGATCCAATAGCTGACTCCGGTATTGGTCGGCGTGGTCGTCTCCAGCTGCTGATAGAACATGTCTTTGGCTCGTGAGGCCGATGCAGGTTGAGCAATTTGCAGGCAGGTAAAGCTCAATAAAAGGTGAGTAAGAAGCTTACGGCGACAGTTTTTCATTCGTTTATTAACCCATCCCCAGGCAGGGTCTCCAAAATGTGATAGTCTACTATACCGCTGCCTGACAAGTAATGGGGATTTTAATATGCTTGGTTTCAGATCGAGCTTGATGTTGAACAAACCCGGAAAGCGTTTTGCGTCCGAGTTCATAAGCTTCATTCACGTGATGTTGTGTTTCATGCTTTTGACTGCCGGACAGAGTCCAGTAGCACTGGCAGCCACGGCCAATGCCAAGGACATGTTCTACCAGGAGATCAAAGATTCCGGTAGTGAAGCCGCGCCAGCCGAGAACAGCAGCATATCGGGAGCCTACTGTCTGGAGTTGCATCGGGAAGGCAATCCGATCGTTCTCTGCAATAATCGCTTCGCTTTTGAAAGCGGCGATGGCGTCCGCGTTCATCTCAAGACGAGCGCCCCTGCTTACTGTTACATTGCGCTAATCGGGAGCAGCGGAAAGCGCGGATTGCTTTATCCGCCGGAAGGCTCGCAAGAGGACAACCGCCTCGAGCCTGGCAAAGAGTACATTGTGCCGCCCAAGGGCTTGATTGTCTTTGATAACAATCCTGGCAAGGAGGACCTGATTATTATCCTCTCTGCTAAGCCTCTGGGGGGCGAGAAGGTGCTCGGCATGCGGGGCGCCAAGATCGATGAGAAGGCATTGACCGGTTTGCCGGAACAAGCGGATCAGGTGTCGGTTGTCTCTAACGACGGATTTTACAAGCCGGGTGAGCAGCCTTCGGGTAAAGGGCTGGTGTTTTTCAAAAGCGCGGAGCCTGAGCAACCCACGGCTATTGAAGTCGTCCTCAATCATGGTGCTCGAGGAGGCGGTCCGGCACCAGATACGAAACCACAGGCTGAAACTCCACCGACCGCACAGAATCCGCCGGCAACCACTCCCTCGGCTACAAAGCCTGAAACGAAACCGCAG
>CAYTDR010000072.1:0-14799 GCA_964436185.1 uncultured Candidatus Obscuribacterales bacterium
GCCTGGAGAAGTTGCAACTATATCTGCTGACAAAGCTCTTCCACAATCTTTTGAGCAAGGACTACACTCTCTACTTGCTTTCCAATACCAACGACGTGCATTTCAGCTTTATAGAGAGCAACTTTAATATCTCCCGTCATTTTCACAAGTTGATCCTGTCTTACGAGGTCGGCAGCATGAAACCGGAAGAAGAGATCTATCGAGAGGTTTTTCGCTTGAGCGGACGAAAGCCGAGTGAATGCCTCTTCGTCGACGATCTGGAAGCCAATGTAAAAGCTGCCGAGGGTCTGGGGATGAACACGATTCAATTTCGGGGAGTGGAACCGCTTTTGGAAGAGCTTTCCACCCTTGGTATCATAAATGGTGCCGTTTAGCAGTATCTTTTGATCGGATGAGCAGACTAAAGCTGCGAGCTATCTGCATTTCAGTTGCTAAAACCAGTTCAACCGATCCCAAGCAAGCGCGATGAAGCCTGGCACTGCCTGCGAAGAAACCTGCGGTAAGTTCGTCGAGAAGCCCTCTTAATGTCACAATTGATCGACTACCTGCAACCAGATACGATGGCTGCAAAGGCGATCGGACGGCTGACGACAGGCGATATTGCCACCGCATTTCAACAGTCCATTCTCCGTTTCCGTTACACATTCAAGATCTTGCGTGACCCTCGCTAATAATCAACTACAACTCTTTGGAAGTACTGCGTTGTTTTTCATGCCCAGGGAATGCATCTCAACGTTCATAGCATGTTCGGCGGTTGAGCCCCACCCAATAATCACCCCGCAATAGCCAGGCGCGGTTAGCGATAGGTTCAATCAAAAGCTCTTGGCAAGAGACTTGAGAGCAAAATCCTACCTTCTGATAGAAATTGTATTTGTAATCATGAGCCAGCCCTCTTTAGTGTTCAACAACTTGTTTCCTGTCGTTCTTTCTCCAAACCACCTGCTTTCATAATCGGACTCTGCTCAATCAGCCCAAAATCACTCCCACGCGCTGGGTTGTATTGATTTGGGGTCATCACTCCTCTCGACTCGACGGAGACGACACGCAATGGCACCCTGTACCAAAGCACGACTTCAAACGGTTTTCCTTCGGCTCGCAACTGTCGCCGCAGTTACCCTGGGCGTCTGGTTTGCAGCTGAGCCTGTTGGTCAGTATTTCCAATGGCCGGTCACTGGAACGATCGCCCTTGGAGCTGGCGCTGTTGCTGGTGTGATCGCACTGGCAATCTCGTGGCGCTTGTTCGACTTCACTCAGGATTGCATGAGCGTTCCCGACAACGTTGCTACCGGCGCGATGGGGAAGAAACGCAAACGCTGTCGACACGGCGCTTGCGAGTTCCGCATCGATGACACCGTAAATAACAAGGCGCAGCCAGGCGAACTCGCTCCAATGAGCATCGTCAAACCAGGCTGCGGCACGCGCAAGAACCAGGGCGAGTCTTGCAAGAAGGTGTTCGATAGCGAGAAGATCTCGATCGAACTGCAGCGACAAGAGGCTGGCTCACCCAAAATCGTGGTCACCATCCGCGGTCTTTCGGGCAGCCAGTTCAAAGGCCAGAACGGTCTTCGCTCCCGGCTGGAAAGCATTTCCGATATCACCTGGTCCAACCCGAGCAACAAAGACAGCGTTCGCGTGATGGAAGGCGAGGTCCTCGAGGCCAATGTCGACCAGGCGCTTGCCCGGGTTCGCGAAGTAACGGCCCGTTACTCTTAAGCAAGTCGCCAACTACCTCGTATGTACTCAAAGGAGGCAGAATGATGTGCAGGCATCGCACCGTCTGTGGTGAGCCGTAAGTAGACACCGCCTGATGGGATGAACGGTCAGTCCATCAGTCTCCAAGCGGTGTTGCAACCTCAAGAGGGTGCAACTTATGGCTCGCAGTTTCCGCCACACGCCGATCATCGGCATGACCACTTGCCGCAGCGAGAAGAAGGACAAGACTTTCGCCAATCGGAAGTTGCGTCACATCAACAAGAACCTTCTCCAGACCTGCGAAGATTGGGATGAGCTGAGCCTTTCCGAGCTCAGGGAAGTCAGCAATGTCTGGTGTTTCGGCAAGGACGGCAAGCAGCGGATGACCAACCCGCTGGCGTCCTATTACGCCAAGTGCATGCGTAAATAAGCCTGAGGGTCCCTGGTCGAGATATTTCTCACCGGGGACCCTCTTTTTTTGAGTTTGGATTTCAGAACTGTTTTACTATATAGCCTCGTGTTACAACAAAGAAGAAAATTGCCTGCGAAACAGGGCTGCTTTGGAGCAGCCCCGTCTCGCTCGGCAAACTGACGCTGGAACGTCAGGCGGTCACACTACACGGCGGCAAGCCGTCCCCGATGGCGGGATCAGGCGTTGGGGTCTTCGTCCGTCTCGTCGGCGACCTCGGCCAGGAAGCCGCGGTCGAGGAAGGCGGTGTTGAGCGCCTTCGAGTCGTTGATGGGAACGATGCTGACCAGATCGCGGTCGATGCGACCGAGGGTCTCCTGGTAGCCGGCGATCTCGGCGTCGAGCGCGGCGAGCGCCTGCTCCGCCTTCTCCTGGGTGGCCGCGCTGGCATCGGCAGCGTCGCGCTTGGCGATGATGCGCTGGCGGTCCTCCACGCCGGTGAGGGTCCAGTTGTCGTGCTGGAAGGCGGCGACGAAGGCGTCCGACTCGCGCTTGCTGCCGGAGAGGACGATGAGCGGGATCTTCCGCGTCAGCCCGCCGTAGAACTCCCGACGGGCGACCGTCCCGCCGTTGGCTCCGATGATCAGGCCGCGGATGGGGTCATCGAGCTTCATCCAGCCTTCCATCAGGCTGAGGTACAGCTCCAAGTCGAAGTCCCAATCGGGCGCGGCCGAGGTGATGTCCGGCTCGAACACGATGTTGAGGTGCTGCCGGTAGTCCAGCCGAGTCCCCCAGCCGTCCACGACGACGCCACCGTTGATGTAGTTCTGCGCCAGGGTGTCCGCCATCTTCGGCGTGGTGCTGAAGGCGATGGTCGGGTAGGCGGCGGCGATGTGCCCGGGCAGCACCGTCGGCATGTCGTCCTTGAGCGTGCCGTCCTTGTTGGCGTTGGCGGTGCCGCCGGACCAGAAGCTACCGCGGGCGGTGCGGACGACCTTGCTGCCGTCGTAGACCTTGAGCGCCTCCAGGAAGGCGGGGATGATGCCGGCGGCGACAGCCTGGTCGATGAACTTGCAGCCGACCGCGAGGCGGGCGACTTCGCGAGCGATGCCCGGGCGCGTGACCAGTCCGTGGATGAGGGCCGGCACCTTGTCGCCTTTGCGCAGGACGAGGAGCTTGGAGCCGCGGGCGTCAACGGTGACCTTGGGAGCGAAAGGAGTCGTCATTCTGGTGATTCCTTGAGTTTGGTGGATGGGGCGCCGCGACGACACTATCTGCCGTCACGAACTCGTTCTCAAACATTGGGCAAGCACCCCGCCTATCTGCGAGGATGCCGAATGGCGCCAAGCTGCAAGAGCTTGCCGCGAATCGACGCGAGCTGATTGTCAGCAACGTGGACCGTCGGATGCTCTGCCAGCCAGGCAGAGTCGTTCGCGTACTGGTCCGCCTTGCGACCGCTTCCCTTGACGAGCAGCACCTGGTAGCGGGGGTCGACCTTGCCGAGAGTGGCCCAGATTCGGATCTCCTCTTCGGTAATGCCGCCGCCGTTGTAGACCAGGAGCAGACTCTGCCAATCATCGAGCTTCATGAGCTCCGAGCAGAACTTCAGACTCTGCCTGTACTCGGCTCGCCAGAGCGCCTTGTTGGGGTCGTACTCCGGCACGATGCCATTTGCGTTGGCTCGGGCGAGAAGACGTTCTACATCCAACGGCAGCGATTCCTCCGATGGCTTGACCATGAGGAGGGACCGGAGGTCCGGATGGACGATGGTGTAGAAGTCGTTCGCCTCATTGACTTCCAGCAGGATACCGGTGTCATCGGTACCATACCGGAGGTCGGGGGTCATGGCGACGATGCCGAGGATGGCAGCTCGTTTGATCTTGCGGTGGATGGCAGGCAAAATCTCCGTCACCCCGGGGACGATGATGGACGGGTCGCTCAGCCTGTGCATGCGAGTAGCGCCCATCACACCAAAGCCATCAAAGTACGGATCGCCTGCCTTGTCACCTCCCAGTGCGCTGATGAGCACGTCCATCGCGACGCCGTGCTCTTTTTCCATCAAGCCACAGCCACCGGTGATACGCAGGAAGTAGTGCCGCGCGTTACGAGCGAAGTTGATAGCAAACTTCTCGTCGTCGACGTAGAAGGTCGCCATCTTCGCTAAACGCTTGCGGATATCTTCGCGAGCACCACTGGCTGTCCCGCTGGAAACGTACATGGACTGCGTGGACTGTTCGCCGGTGCACCAGTCGCGTAGACGACCCCCCCAATCAAGGAGGAGACGCGACAAAGGCATGAAGAAGGTTTTCTTCATCGCAACTCCTTTCTTGAGTTGAGGGTGTGTAACCAAACTTCCGAACATAGTCTCCGTCACCATCCCATGAGGATGTGGAATTTTATAAATTCCTGTGACAGATGGATGTTCTTTGGTTTGGCCGGTTACAAAAAGAGAAAGTGAAGGTGTCGTAAGTATGTAATTCGCCCCCACCTCTTTGCAACCAGCGAGCTAAACTCTCTCCACGCACGCTTTCGCTGCTCAACTAAGCCTTTTGAGCTTCTCTATCCTTCTAACGCCAAGCTCGAAAGATTAAATCCATCTAGTCTGGACTTAGCGTAGTTAGCACCGTGAGTGCGAATTTTTGCGTGATATTGAGCCAGGTGAACTGCACAGAAAACAAATGGTTGTCTCCCACAATCCTTCTATACGTTAGGATGCAGATTGACCGAATATTGCCAAATTATCAAAACTGTTGGCGAAGCGCGGATCTACACAGTCCTTTACGGTCGCTCGGTTGACCGCCTGCCGGGCAGGATGCAGCACTCCGATCGAGGCTGCCGTCCGAATCTCTTTTGGCGCTCCTGAACTGCGCACATAGGGAGATAGCCACCACGTGTGCCCGCAGCGCTGCCTGAATAAATTACTCACTCACCTCCGGCAACTTTTTCGCCATCACTTGTGATACCACGTAAAAAAAGTATGCGTCAATATCGATGGATACAGACGGGCTGAGCCGGATTTGAAAAATGGCTCTGGCAAAAAGGCTTATTAACGCAAAAAAGGTATTGATCGAAAAACGGTTTCCAATCTACTGTTAGACCCATTTAACTTTCTGTCGATTTAGCGTATATCCACTGGCAAGACTCAGATAAACATTCCCAACAGACCATTCAGCGCACGCGAAAGGGTGCACTCGCCTGCACGACCTGTAGTTTTTGAAACTCACTTTCGAACGACATCAGGAGGTAGAAAATGAGGTACCTGACGAACAACCTGAACTGGCAACCCAATCGGCACGCGGAGTTCCGCTGGATCAGCCACGACGGCACCACCCTGGAATCCGCATTCGCATTCGGTGGTGGTCACGTCTGGCAGTACCCGACCAACGACCTGCGGATGTTCGGTACGCACACCCTGTGCATCGAGGAAGCTCGGGCCTGGATCCGGCGCGAGCCCTTCCTGTCGCTCATCGACGCCCCCGGCGACCGCTCCCCGTGGGAAACGTTCATCGAAGAACTGCTCGGGGTTAACGTCTCCAACTGCCGCCCCGAGGCGCGCCGGCTGGTCATGAACGGTGACGACGTGATTCTGCGCCTCGGCTCCCCCGACCCGGACCTGCTGAGCCGGCCCGCCGCCGTCGCCATCCCGGTCTTGCGCGCGCAGCCCCAGCTGCTGAGCTGGCACATGCACGTGCTGCGGCCGTTCGACCGGACTGTCCTGCTCCGTCGCCAGTACGAGTGCTGAGCAGACCAGGTCGAAGAAGTAAGCCATCAGCGCCGATTCCATTGGGAGTCGGCGCAACTGAGGCAGATGCGGAACACTCTTGTGTGTCTCCAGCTCTTGTTCCAACCAAACCCAACAACGGAAAGAACATGCTGCGTATAGCTCTCGGGATCGTGAGCATTCTCGTCCTCGGCTTCCTCTTCGCTACCGCGCCAGACTTCTTGCGGGAAAACATCCGCAAGAACGCGGAACGCTACAAGGAAAACCTGAAGGTTCGCTGCGACGACTTCAGCAAGGACGAGGAACTGAAGCGGAAGATGACCCGCGTCAACGACCTGCAGAACAAGCTCACCCGGCTGGAAGCCGACTACCGGCGCGCCAAGAACGCAGGTCAGGCGGAGCAACTGCGAGAAATCGGCTGCAACCACGCGCTGCTCATCAAGGACGCGCGCCAGGCGCACGACGAAGCGCATCAGAGCTTCGCGACCTTCGACCAGCAGGTCAAGCCCGTCATCGAGAAGATCCGCCGCCTGCGGCTGAAACGACTCACCCAGAAACGCCAGCCGGCCAACGAGCAGGAAGAAAAGCTCTGGCAGGATTCGGTCAAGGCTGACCTCGAATACGCCATGGCGTCCATCGACCAGCAGGTAGTGAAGCCGCTCCAACAGCTCAACAACTTGCTGCAGCAAGTCGAGTGGCGCAGCCAGAAGCTCCTCAAACTGCAGGACGGTACCACCGTCGAGCAGCCGTACACCCACAACGCCCTGAGCGCGTCGGTGGACTACCTGGAGTCGGTTGCTCGCAAGCCGTAAGCCGTCTCGGGGATTTGAACCACAACACCGCTCCGCAAGGGCGGTTTCACCATATGCATAGCCGGCTCCGGCCATGCCCTGGAGGAGAACATGCCGCAGCTCATCTGCCGGGTGAAGGCCTTCGGCAACTACCCGCAAATCTGCCTGGCTCGGTATGGGCAACTTCGGGCGGCCCGCTCCATGCTTGTGGAGCTCAAAGCCCTGACGCCGGAGGTTCGGCCCAACGACTACAGCCTTCTCGTCGACCCGGCGACCACACAGGAAGCCGCACTCTCCATCCGCAAGCTCGTCAACGACGAGCTGCTCGAGGTCCTCTGGACGGACTGCGAGCCCATCAAAATCGCGCTGCAGCCCGACCCCGAGCTTGTCGGTCTGGTGTGGTGCGTCAAGCGCTTCAAGGAAGACCACCGCGGGCTCTGGACGACCTTCTGGGAGGCACACGGAGCATGCAGCGTCGTCTCCAATAACTTCTTCAGCCTGCTGCGGGCTAAGAAGGTCGTCTCGCGGGAGCAGGTGGACCGGGGAGAAGCCGGTGTCTATGAAGGACCATACGCCGGTGCGGCGCAGGGGTGGCACGCCTTCGCCTATGTCGGCCGGATTGTCATCGATTGGACCTACCGGCAGATCGACGGGAACTGCAAGATCCCGCACATCTACCGGCTGCCGGCCAATCACAAGTTCCCCAAGCCTTACGTGGACTACGACCCGCGAGCGTTCGAAGGCTGGTGAACCTGCTGCAGCATCAAGGTTTCACTATGCGGTCGCTAAGACCGCATAGTCGCTTGCCCTGAATATCGAACGAATCGATCTCACCACAAAACAGAAGGACCATCACAATGGCCATCATCGGTCTCGCCATCCTGGGTTACCTCGCCGGTCTCGTCGGCACCATCGTCGGCTCCATCGTGCCGCTCATGCAGGCCGCGGAGAACGATCGCAAGAGCCCGAACGACAAGGGTGGCTGGGGGTTCGTCATCCTCCTCATCCTGACCACCAAGATCTTCACCTCCGCGCCGATCCAGGCGGTGAAGGTGCTGACGGCCCTGATCGCCGCCTGCCTCCTGTCCGGCACGCCGTTCGCGTGGCTCTCCGTCTCCTTCGTCTGCTTCGCGGTCGCCGGCGTGTTCGTCATGAGCTGGCCCACCCTGGCCCGCATGATCAACAGGAAGTAAGCCTCCCTTCTCGGTGAATCGCATCGGCATGACGGCTCACGGATTTCCGTGAGCCAGTCATTAGTTAACGCCTGAGGAACCCGTCCCCGCGGCGGCGGGAAGAGCAGCCCCTGCTCTTCCCCGTCCTTCTTCAAATCGTTGCTACTGTCCCCTATAGTCTTATATGCGCTCGTTGGAATAAATTGCCACCACTCTCTTCTCGATCGCTCTAAACCACTGTCAATATCACCAGCAGAAAAATTGCATATTTCCCTGTCGGTACAGCATTCTTTATAGATGCGCTATGCGCATATCTCAATTGCATATGCATGAAAGTGGCACCAACCATATCCCGTAGTGATACTTCGAAACTCTTTCCTGCTCTGGATTTCGCACCGCCGATGATATACTGTTGCGCAAAGCAGAGACGCTCTGCTGTTCGAAGAGTTGAAGGGTCATTCAGGAGCCGAGCTAAAAAGGTTGCCTCAATCTACAGCCGTCAACAATGAAAACAACAAGCCCGAAAGACTTGATCCTGCGGCTGGGGCGACTTATCGACAACTGCAAGAACTCACGCAGAATTTAGAAGATCTCGAACAACATACTCTCAATGCAGCTCTCATCAGACACGGTTGCCTGGAGCGAGCATCGTTCCACATCCCTGGTCACAAGGGAAGATTCTGCAGTCACCTGAGCGGTTCGGTCTCCCAACTGGACCTGACTGAATTACCAAACCTTGACGACCTGACATATCCGACCGGTATAATCAAATCTCTCGAAGACCGCATCGCCAGACTCTACAAGGTCAAAGAAACTATTCTTTCGGTGTCCGGCGCCTCATCAGCTCTGCTTTCCTGCATCATCAGCGTCGCGCGTCCCGGCGGTAAAATACTTATCCCTCGCAACGCTCATCGAGCTGTTATTCATGGTCTGGTCCTCAGCGGGTTGGAACCAATCTGGTACGAGCCTGCGTGGAACAAACAGTGGGGCGTGTTCGAAGAAGTTCAAGCGCAGGAGTTGGCCAAGTATATCGAATCTGCCGAAGCGGCGAACATTGTCGCGGCAGTCGTCGTCTCGCCTACCTACGCAGGCGCCATCAGTGATATCGAGGAGATCAGCCGAACCTGCAGCCAATCAAAAATTCGCCTCATTGTTGATGAAGCGCATGGCGCGCACTTCTTCCCCGACTCAGAGATGCCCAAATCGGCTTGCGAGCTGGGGGCGGACCTGGTCGCTCACAGTTTGCACAAGACTTTCGGAAGTTTGACTCAAACAGGCGCAGTCCATGTCCACGGTCCATCGGTTGAACCTGAATCAGTAAGGGCTGCCATGCGGCTGGTCTCCACCTCGAGTCCCAGCTATGTGCTTCTTGCCTCTATAGAGAACGCCACTTTATTTAATACCAGCCCGGCAGGCAGCAAGCGCTGGTCGGAAGTGCTGGATCTCGCTCATCGATTGAGAAATCTCTTGAGCGAATATCTGTCAGTCTATAAACCTGAGTTTGGTACCAACCCACTGCATATGATGGCTGCCCATTCAGAGATGTCTGCGTTCGAACTGGCTCAGTTCCTGCAAGATCGCGGAATTTTCGTGGAAACAATCCTCGGTAAAGGTTGCCTCTTTGTCCTGGGAGTGGGAACCATAGAAGTGGACTTACAAGTTCTCCACTCCGCTCTGAAAGAGCTTCCTCCAACCTCCAGCACGAGCAAAACAAACCCGGATATTCCTCGACCACCGAGGATTGAGCAAGTAGTTTCGCCCCGCCGGGCCCACTTCGCAGCCGCGCGTGCGGTAGAGCCGAAACATGCTATAGGAATGATCTCCTGTGATTGCATTGCCCCTTGTCCACCCGGCGTTCCCGTCGTAGTTCCGGGAAGCCGAATAACAAAAGAAATCGTGGATCTCATCCCTGACATAAGGAGCCTAAGGGTACTGGAAGAAGAGCTATGACTGCCGCGCCTTGTATAGTAGTAAAACACCACTCGTGATTGGAGAAGCCACATGGAAAACATCCCTCCTGCAGATGATCTGAATAGTTTTCTGGCAATTTTTCCGCAAGACATGCGCCTGAAGCTAGAGAAAGATGAGGTAGGGCTTTATGAGGTAGTCATGGATCTGGGCAGGAGGCCGGAAGCTCGATACCTGGACAAACACTCTGTGTATCTATCAGAAAGCCCCATCACGCAGGCGGACATCGATACTGCAGTAGCGGCCATCGGTGAGTTCTCCGGCGACAACCGAGCCGGCATCGAACGCACGCTGCATCGCATCTCTTGCATCAGAAATCGATCCAATAAAGTGATCGGGCTCACTTGCAGAGTTGGGCGCGCGATTACCGGCACCATCAATATAATTCGCGATCTTGTAGAAGCTAACAAATCGATTCTATTTCTCGGACGTCCTGGTGTCGGTAAGACAACCAAACTAAGAGAGATGGGCAGAGTACTCGCAGATGAGCTAGGCAAGCGGGTAATCGTAATCGATACTTCAAACGAAATCGCCGGCGACGGAGACATTCCGCATCCGGCGATCGGTCGAGCCCGACGAATGCAGGTTCCCCACCCGGATCAACAGCACGCCGTGATGATCGAGGCAGTGGAGAATCACACTCCGGAAGTGATCATCATCGACGAGATCGGCACCGAGCAAGAATCGGCCGCAGCAAGAACGATTGCAGAACGAGGCGTAATGCTGATTGGAACAGCACATGGCAATGCGCTGGAAAATCTTCTCAAAAACCCGATCCTTGTTGATCTCGTGGGCGGCATCGAAACCGTTACTCTCGGTGATGATGAAGCACGCAGAAGAGGAACTCAGAAAACGGTGCTCGAAAGAGCAAATCAGCCGACCTTCGAAGTTTGCATCGAGATTCTCGATCGCCAGACGCTTGCCGTTCACCAAAACGTTGGTGAAGCGATAGACCAGCTCTTGCGCGGTTGGAAGATTCATCCGGAGATTCGCAGACGCGACGAAGAGACCGGCAAGTTTTCAGTTGTTCAATCTCCGGAACCGGTTGTCGCCGCGAACGCCGAAGGACTTACGCCGTTCGCTTCGGACTGGGCAAGCAGAAAAGAGACTCACCTCAGACTCTATCCTTATGCAGTCAGCAAAGGGCTCTTAGAGCGAGTGGTGAAGACGCTCAACCTGCCTGTGGAAGTCGTGAAGTCGATCGACGAAGCCGATGCTATCTTGGCGCTGAAGAGCTATGCTCGCTCGGGCGCGAAGATTTATTCACTGGCTGAAGCCAGACAAGTACCAGTCTATGTCGTGAAGAGCAACAACCTGCCTCAGATTCAGAAGGTCCTTCGCGAAGCCCTGCAACTCGATACCGATGTCGGTGCAGTAGACATCGAAGGTGATATCGACGAAACGGAGATAGCACTCGAAGAAGCTAGACAGGCGATTAGCAAAGTGATGGAGCGGCTCGAGCCCCTGGAGCTTAGTCCGCGCCGCGCTTACATACGGCGACTGCAGCATCAGTTAGTGGAAAGATTCAATTTGAGCAGCCGCTCCATCGGTGATGAGCCGATGAGACGCCTGCGTATTCTTCCGCCGGCCGGTTCGCAGAAAAATGTCGGTTATATTTAAATATCAATAGCGGCAAAACGGCCTTTGCTCTTTGATTTCGGTAAGGGGTGATGAGTGGTGGCACTGGGCACGCCACTCGACCGGAGCGCCGGCATCCCACCGACAAACGGTCGCTTCATCGCATAGCAAGGGGCGAGGCATTGCGCTTCGCCCCTTTTCAATAACTACTTCAGACGTGCGTCTGCGGTTAGAAATCAGAGAATGGATGCGGTGGCTGTTAGCCGGCGTGCATTAGTCTGGCGATTTCAGCCATCTTCTCTTGCAGCATTCTTAATTGATCGGTGTTTTCTTGCAGTGCTCGGGCCAGATCTTCGATGCTACCGTGCTCGATGAGCTCCATCGTTTCGCGTTCAATGCGAGACATTTTTTCTTGGACAGCCGATTCCACTCCGCCCGGATGCTGGGACATGGTGCTGTAGTTCCAGCCATCGAAGCCATTCGACTCCTGAGAGACGCCTTCCCTTGCTTCGTTAGCTTGATCTTGATTCTTGTCCATCATTATCATTGCTTCCGGTGACGGCATTTTTCGTCCTTCTTCTACTGTCATACCATACACGACTCTATCCAAGGCACCCTTAATTTCCGTCACTTGTCAGAAAAATTCCACAAGTTAAGGTGATCGGACAACACTCTTGCTCTCGGGCGCTCCGAAAAGCTCTCGATTAAATGCGATATTAAAGCGCTCGGAACCTGCAGTCAATTGAAGGTTGCTCAGGTTCTCCTCCTCTTCGGGGGAGGACCACCACTCAAATCCTCATTGCTCTTTTTCGCTCCTCCCCGTTTCGGAGGAGGGAAACGGCCCGAGGTGTCACTCCTGTTCGTGGTCTCGAGCGAAGCAGGATGCGAACCGCTGATCGAGGAGTCCTCATCATCTGCGGATGGATCATTTTCAGGATCAGGATAAACATCGCTGAAACTTTCAGAAGCATCGGTGACTTCGTCAACGATCTCGTCATATAAAGAAGTTTTCTGAGTCGCTTGCACCAGGTCATTCAACCACGCGGCCGGCTTGCGATCGTCCTCTAAAAAGATTTGCACCATTTGCTCCTGCTTGGGAGCGTCGTTCGTTTCGCTGATTGCCACCACTTCGTCTTCTTGTTGAATCACCTCTTCTTGAGGAGGCACTTCAATCTCTTGCGGAGGCTCTTCCTTCTCGCTCTCGTCGACCGCACCAGGAGCCGAATCCCAAAAATTATCGAACGACACTGGAGCAGACATCCGCTGCACAAGCATATCGTCGAGCAAGTCACTGAGCGGATCAAGCTCCTCCGGTATGTCCGGCGCTACGATCGGCGCCGCAGGAGGAGCATCGGGAACGGCAGGAGTGGGGGGAGTTTCAACTGCTTCGGGGAACAGCTCTTCGGCAGTGACAACCACGCGAGCAGGTTCTCGAGGTATTATCGGTGGCGGCGCCATAGGGCGCGCACTTTCACTTGCCACACCGGACTCTTCAGTCGGTCCCAGACGGGGAGAGATGACAAATGCTCTTTCAGCAAGGCCCTCCAGTTCGTCGTCGATGCGCTCGAAGCTATCCAGAATTTGAGAGATGTCTGCCGGAGTGCCGATACGCTGTTGCGGGCTGCCTTGATGGTGTGTAAGAAAAACGCCGGATGTTCCTCCATTTGAATCATCAAAAATTCCAAGCTGCGATGTCGGCTCATCATAGACAGACCAGAGCTTGCCGGAGCCCGCGGCTTCCTTGCCCCCTTCTTCTTGCATCTTGAAAGCGCGCTCGGAGGACTGAGAGAAGCTTGACAAATCAGCGTCAAGCGATCGCTCCACTTGTCCATAAGCCAAGTACGGTTCTTCAAAAGAAGCGGTGCCTTCACCTTCGAGTAGATAGCGACCGGAGCTGAGCGACTCGGCGATGAAGAACTGCAGCTCGTGGTGCATGCGAGCGAGGTCCTGGCGGACCTGGGTGATGTTGGCGGACACCGGGCGACTTCCTGTCGCCTCCTCATCTTTCTCCGCCTGCTCGATGCCCAACATGGCGAGGATTCGATCGCGCAGATAAGCGCTTGGAGAATTGGAACCAGATAGCCTGGCAAGCCGCTGCACTTCTTCGAAGTGTTCTCTTTTCAAACTAATGACGATTTGATGCTCTCGCATGATCTTGCCTCTGGCATTCGGCACCTGAAATTACAGTTTAACAGAACGAATGCGAGAACTGGAACTCGCTCTTCAAGAGAAAGCGGGACGAGAATAGCGCACCAGGCAAGCCACCACTGGTAGTTGTGGTGCCCGGTCGCGAACCACTCCTACTATCCTTTATCGTGTTATTTATTCCAGTTCAAAAACTTTGAAAATCCCGTCATTGCAAACGGGTAGCGAGATTGTTTTTATCTCGCTACCCGTCGCATTCCGCCGTTATCAGATCCGCCTACGCATTTGCTTGACTAAGCGCAGGTCAGCGCCGGGCACCGCTGATGATGGCGAGGGCCTTCTTCAGCAGCACATCCTGGCTTTCCGCGTTGCTGGACGTCAAGCGATGGAAGCCCGGGTGCTTCTCGTAGTAGCTGTTGACCGCACCGGACGTCGCATCGTACTTGTCCAGCCGAGCCGTGACCACGTCCGGACTGTCGTCGTCGCGGATATACAGCGGGCTCCCGCAGGCGTCGCAGATACCCTCGACCTTCGACGGCTTGAACAACTGGTGGTACGTCTTGCCGCACTTCTTGTTGGAACAGGTTCGCCGTCCCGTGAGGCGGACGAGCAAGTCGGGTCGCGCCACGTGGATGTGGAAGATGTGGGCGATGGTCAGATCCCACTCATCGAACAGCCCGTCAAGCAAGACGGCCTGAATGTCCGTTCGCGGGAAACCGTCCAGTGAGCCACCTTTTCGGTACTTCCAGGTCGGCAACTGCTCTTTGAAAATGCCAAACGTGAGGCCGTTCGGGACGAGATCGCCCCGGTCGAGGATCGGCTTGACCTTCTGTCCCAAGGGGGACTTCTTGGCGATCTCAGCGCGGAACAGGTTGCCGGTGGAGAGCTGAGGGACCGGGAGGTTCTCCGCCAGCGTACCCTTACCGGAGCCAGGCGCTCCAAGTAGAACGACGAAGGTAGGCTTGTAGAGCCGCCAGTAAACCTTACGTACGAAGCAAGATGTGATTGTCTGTCCGAAGCTCATCGCGCCTCCGGGTTTGATGGGTTATGGTCTGAACGACCAGGTGGTAAAGCACAAATGGCTTAACTGCTGGAGATAACTCAGCAAAGAATGTCGGCGACAGGGCGAGGCATGCGCCTCGCCCGCGAATCCGGAGGCGATTGGCTATGCCAACCGCTGCTCACGGACCGCCTTATAGCAATCAAAGGTTCTGCAGTTGGGCGATTGCCGCCTCGATGCTCGCCCGAGAGCGAGCGAACGTGAAGCGCAACCAGGCACCTGCGGGCGGTTTCCGGAAGAACCATGAACCGGGCATGGCGAGG
>CAYTDR010000073.1:0-14746 GCA_964436185.1 uncultured Candidatus Obscuribacterales bacterium
ATACGACACAACCCCTCTTAGCCAATTTTTTATTCATTCATGGATGCCAGTTTTCGTTTCGTACATTCTTGTTCAATTGAAGCTGGTAGTCAAGCGGAAAATGGTGATATCACGTAGGTAGTTATCACGATTGAAATGCACCTGTATGGGAGCAAAAGAAACTGCAAGATTGACCGTTCTCGATCATCTCATTGGAGCTGCTGAATGCTGATGATTGCAGCATTTCTCAAGCCTGTTATCAGCGTTGTAAGGAAAATAGAGGAGATCAAACCAGCTAGTTTCAATGGGCAAGGCTTAATTGCCAGGCATGATATGTTCCCGCACCAGATGTAGAGGCTCCTGGTGATACTAATATTGGTATCTGTGTGTGCAAAATAAAGAAGGAGGAGTGAGACTCCTCCTTTTGCCCAACTCTGTCGTGGTTACCTATCCTGTTTGTAATCCTCGATCTGTTCGGGCTGTTTTCGGGTTCCGTGACGGATGGTTCCTAGTCATGATGACTGCCGTCACCGAAAGCCTACATTGCTCGTCTTGATTCAGCGCAATCGATCACTGGTTAGTGTTCTCGCTGATAATTTGGCGGCCGGTTTGCCTCTGTGCTAGAGGGTCGGTCAGAGCTCTAGCCGCTGCACTTCCTGCATCGGAAGACCAAACGCTGGGCCCCTCGGAGGTGTAGCTGGGAAATCTAAGCTCTCCTGTCGGTCCCTGGTCTAGCACTGTAACTGTAGGACTGGCAGTTGCTGCTGCTTGCTCCGCGCCTATTCTGTCTCTCAGCCACGCCGGAGGCGGAACTTCTAACGGTTGACTCTGCGCGGTCGGTGGCGGTGTCGCCTCGGGTTGGAAACCGGATGGTTGGCCTCTCCGCTGATATCTTGGTGCCGGCGGTGTAGCTCCTTCAGGAGTTCTCATATAGTTCAAAAAGTCGCCGTAAGGCATTCCTGGTCCTACTTCTGCCGGCACTGCGCCTGCAGTTGCATAAATTTCCTTTGCCGCAGTTGGCCCTCTTCCACCATGCCGCGGCAGCATAACTGGTCTTCCATCACGTGTCATGGGGCGAATGATCGCCATGCCGTTAATATCATTTGCATGACCCAGGAACCTGTTGAGTCCTGCTCCTCCATCTGCTCCTAAGCCGCTTCGCATTCTTGCGACGTCGATGAACGCAGGTGTCGACCTCCTATGAGCCTGTTGTGCATCATCGATTACTTCGCGAGTCCTGCCCCTCTGACTCCCTTGTCCATTTGCCGCAGCTTCAATCTCGGATTGTAAGAGCACTCTGCCATCTCTTTTGAAGAAGAACGCTGCGCCATCTTCCGGAAGCAGCCCTTGTCTGTGCAGATCGAAGAGCTCGGATATTATCGGATTGGCCCTTGCCACGTCAGCGAGTTGTCTCTGATACGAACCTTCGATTTTCTGGATTTTCGCGTCCAGGTGCCTTCTTATCTGCTCAAGGCGACTTTCCGGCATAACTTCGCAGCCACTTTGACCTCGTCTCGGCAGATCTCTTGTCACACCTTGAACACCCTGGTAGCAATTGTCTATGGGGGCCATCAAACGCTCGACTCGTTCGACCGCTTCTCTGACAACAGTGTCTCTGTTCTGTTGGTTGGGCTCTCTTGCATAATACTCTTCTACGCTTCTCAAATAGGCGTCGAGCCGCTTCAGGGTTTGGGTGTACTTAGCAGGGTTTCTCAGTTCTTCTGTCCTGAGTCGATCCACTTCCTGTCTTGCAGTTTCCCTTGCTTCGGTACGAGCAGCTTCGTCCGGGAACTGCGTCCGTCCATTGTCGATGTCTCTTATCCTTCCTTCGGCTGCCCGTTTCTGCCTGGGAATTTCGAACGCACTGGAAAACCTCTCGGCTTCTGTGAAGCGCTGGTCCATAGCTCGTGCTGCCGCTTCCGGACTGTGTGGGTCAAGCCTAGGTTGACGATCTCCGGTCGGTTGTCTGTCTGTTGTAGGTCTTTGCTGCGCTCGATCTGCCGGACGGTTCGCGCCGGTGGATTCGGCTGGTCTTGCCGCGGCTTCGACCGGCGGAGCTTCACTTGTTCTGTTCGGGCCAGCACTTTCTGTTGGTCGGGCTGCTGTGGACCTGACCGGCTCGGCTGCAGATGGTCTGGCTGCGGAAGTTTCGATTGGCTGGACTGCGGTTGGACTGGCAGCCGATGATTCAAGCGGCTGGGCTGTTGTCGGGCTCGCTTCTGATTGGGCCGGTCGCTGTGTTGTCGCTCGCTCTGCGCGGCTGGTCGGACGGCTCGACTGAGGTCGTGTCGCTCTTGGAGCCTCTGGAATAGGTTCGACTACGCTGCCATCTGCTCTGATAGCGTCTGCTCGACCTGTGTATTGTCTCACTGCTTCGGTCAGCTCAACACCGATCTGCTCCCGTCTGGTAGAGATTTCTGTCAGGGCTGCTGCGCGTTCTTCTGTTCCTAAACCTTGTACTTCGCGGGACTGTCTTCTGGTCGCGAGCTGTTGATTCTCGGCCATCAGAGCTTCCATTGTGCCTCGATGCTGAGCTATTTGTGCATCCCTGGCGATGTTAGCCTCTGCAAGCGCGTCACCCAAGTTGCTAAAACCTGACCGTGCTTTAGGTCGTGCAAGCTCGGCTGCCTGTGCGAATATGTCCACGGCCGCCATTCGGCTTCCGCTTCCTGCGTCAGCAAGAATTGCTGCAGCACCGGATTCTCCGCTGCTCACCATTCGACCCTGCTCGAGTACAATTCCTCTGCTCGATCCGGCTGGAGCCATCTCACCAAGGTAGGGACCTCGCATGCCGGACGCTGAAACCAAATCGATGGTGTTCGCTCGAATCGAGTTATAGGCTCTCGGACCCCAGTTTTGGGGGACCATGCGTCCGCCGGCAAAACCCATGCCGCCAGATAGAGTGGTTACGCCCAGGTCAACGGCGAAGGTACCCAGGCTTTTGGATGCCACGTGCCGGTTTGCTTCCAGGTTGGAGCTGGAAAAATAAGAGTCGCTCATCGCCTGACTGAAGCCGTTCCATCGATCACCTGTGACCTCGGAATAAATCCAATGCCCAAGCATCAGTCCCCCTGCAGCAGCTGCTGCATGCGGTCCGAATCTTCCTGCTCGGCTTACGGCTCCCAAGCCGAAACCTATACCGACACCCATCGCCGCGTCATCGACATGTTCGGTCCAGTTCAAACGGGCGTCACGGACTGCGTCGAAGGTTCCAGCTGTTGCTACATAGCCTACTCGGGACACGCCGCTCAGCATTGAATGATCCGGTGGTCTGGTCTCATCAACTATCTGGGCTACTAGCGAATTTTCGGATGGACTGGAGGAGTTGAAGTCGGAGGTGAAATCGACAGCGTTAACAGAATCGAATTGGGACTGCGGCATTAGAGGGGATCTCCCAAACAGGAACGCTTGACGACCGGAATCGTAGCCCGAATGGAGATCGGTCGTCGATTGGGGGAATTCCCGCACACATTAGTATTTTTCCCATAGTGGATGCCCCACAATTTCTCTCTAGCGGACTGGAAAGTGCTGCCAGCACAATGAAAGCGCCCGCTGATTTATAATCGGAGGTCGTGATATTTTTTTTTCAGCAAACCGTTCCGAAGATTTGTGAATGCCCAGTAGCGCGGCTCGGTCTCGTAGTTGCCTGCTTCGCTCGAACTGACCATAGGGCTCAACTCTCAGCCTTATCGACAAGGAGAAAAGATAAGTCGATCTGGTGTGCTCTCAGGAGATCTTTCGGCAGGCCGCCGATAAATGTGCTTGAATCAACTCCAGCACAGTCTATGGCAGCATACTGCCGACGCTATCACGCTAATAATCCACCGAGAATCACTTTTTCCGTGCTTGGTGTGTTCCACCAGGCTCTCCTTTGCTTTAAGCTCAAATGATTCCTCTCGCTAAATATTGGTTCAAGAATCTCCAGTTGCCAGGTGTCATAATCTGGCGGTTCTTGAGGAGTCCAAACGAAATGACCCAGTTGGCTGAGGCGAGCAAGAGCAAGGAAGCTCAAATCACTACACATGCTTCCGGTCGCACGGATTGCTACTCGATCGAAAAACCGATTGTTACTTGCGACGACCAGTTCTTCCGCCGGTCGCTGTTTCTCGTGTCACTGTTGTCCGGGCTGTTATATCTCACTATCGCGGCGTTCTCATCGAAATTCAATCGAGCCGAGGTGTTTTTTGCCGAAAGTGCCCGGGAGATGATTGCTGCCGCTAACTGGGTTACACCGCTTTTCCACGGTCAAGGTTTCTTCGATAAGCCTATTCTCACTTACTGGCTGATTATCGCCTCGTTCAAGGCTACTGCAATCTCTCATCTGGCAGCTCGAGCTCCGTCGATAATCGCTTCAGTTGCCGTGATCGTCATTACAGCATGTGCGTGCCGCCGGCTTTTCGGCGTACGAAGCGGCTTATTGGCGGGCATGACCTTGGGCAGCGCCTTCATGTACATCTCGTTTAGCGCACTGTGCATGTCGGACATGCTGCTTGTCCTATTCGATACCCTCGCTCTAGTCTGTTTCTATGCTGGTATCGAGCAGGAGAAAAAGCGAACACTCTGCTGGACTCTTGCTTCTGTCGCCATGGGCTTCGGATTCCTTGCTAAAGGTCCTGTTGCCATTGCGCTTCCCGGGCTCTTCTTCGCCGCTTATCTCACTCTCACCAAACGAGTGCGCATGGTGAAACTCCATCATCTCGCCACTTTTGCCATCACCGTCGCTTTGATCGGTGCGCCCTGGTTCATTATGGCGTACAAAGCCAATGGTCTGGGCGCCATCACCTACTTCTTCGTCCACGAGAACCTGCATCGATACAGCGGTTCTACCTACGACACCCATAAGCCGATCTGGTTCATGCTCGTCTCCTTGCTCGGTGGTTTCGCGCCCTGGTCGCTGTTTTTGCCCTTTATTCTGCCCGCCTCAATCAACCGCTGGCGCCAAGATTTCTTCGACCGCCGCGCGCAGGTGGAGCTCTATTGCTGGCTCTGGGTGGCTGTGGTGATCGGTTTCTTCTCCCTTTCTCGTGGCAAGATCGACTACTACGCACTGCCGGTTTTCCCTGCTTGTGCCTGTCTTGTCGGGCTGTATTTGACTGAATGGGCATCGACGAGGAACCGCATTGCCATTGCCGGTGGGTATCTCCTGTCGTTAGCCGTGATTGTGGCGGGGATTCTGCTCGGCGTCCTCACCTTCATCTTGCCTCTGGAGCCGGAATGGGCTTGCCTGGCCGTTCTCTTTGCGCCCCTATCACTCGGTATCTTCGGCGTGACCATGGTGCGACGGGGAATTATAGGCGGTGGCTATTTCACTGGTTTCGGCGGCGTAATTCTCCTCGGGCTCGTATATGCGCTTATGGTCTTGCCCGTAATTCAAGACCTGCAGCCAGTTATCGGCTTCTCAGAAAGAATCGCTCATCGTCAGGATGACTCCCGCGTGGCCATATACACCGGTCTCGAGCGTTGGGTCGATGAAGTAACTTTCCGTACTCGCAGAGAGCCCAAAGTGTTGAAAAATGCGCAAGACTTGAACGACTTCCTCTCTGCTCCAGGTTCGGCCTGGTTGATGATCACCCGTGAAGACTTTGAACTCGTAGCAGGTTCAATCGAAGAAGAGCGGCTCATGATCAGTCAGGAGAAGCCGTTTATTTGTGGCAGCATCAGCCCCGGCTTTATACTTAAACGAGCTGGTGATCTTACCGATGGAGAAACTCTGCTTCTCGTAACTAAAGCGCAGGATGCTCTTCAAGCAAGCCGTGCAGTAAAGCCCGTTCATTGATTATTCAGCTATTCTAAAAGAGAGAGTAAGCTGTCGAACTGTCTAATGGATGGTAAAGTACAAGGTTGGTAAAGACAGGTCCTGTTTAAGCCTCAAGTCGAAATGATACTGGCACCAACAATAGATGAGCCTTGAGATCGCTAAAGACAAAGAATCGAGAGATCACCTGCAACCTGGTGATGTATTCAGCATCTTCGGATTCAATGGAGAGAACCGCTTCAGGCTGGTGAAGGTTCTGACGATACGAGATAACGCTGTTCACCTGTTCGTCTACGGTTCTACTTTTCTGAAAAGACCGTCCAATCACAATGTTACCCAACAGTTGTCCATTCCGACTGATGTTCGTGTGACGAGAAACATGTATCTTCCCGTCTCTCGCAAGCTATTTGGTCTAATGAGGCCCGTCCATGTAGGCATGAAAGGTGTGGAAGATGATGAGTTGAGTGGATATCGCCAGTGGTGTATGACTGGTGGCGAGATCGCAGGAACTCAGTTCGATCTCGATGACGAGAAAGATCAAAACTGGACGATATATGCAAAGATTTTTTTGCTCACTTCAATTCCGTTTTTCCTCGTTTTCTCTTGCTTTTACTATTTCAGAATTTTCGGCTGGATCTATGATTTCGAAGCGGCTTTCAAGATGAGCCTTGCCTATGGAACGGCCATGATTATTCTGCAGTGGGCGAGTATTCGCAGGCAGGATCGAGAAACGAAGGTGAGGAAGAAGCCCGTGTCTGCTTCCTCGATTCAATTTACCGAGACCGAGCTTAACGCAGACTTTGACACCGCCTTCGAGAATGCTGTTCGTTCGATGACCTGCCTGAAGGATTGCAAGCCGATAATCGTCGACCGCAAGGGCGGAACCATTGAGGCTCGGGTGCCGGCAACATTGATCGACGAAGCTCAGGAGATTCTTATCGTCACTTTTCGCATAAATGATAGTCGCAGCGGTGCCATTGTCTGGAGCGAGTCGGATGCTGGAATGACCGTGGACATGGGCAAAAACCTGTCCAATGTTAACCGAATAATTGCGTTTCTCGAGTCTTGCTGTGAGCCGAAACCGTCCGAGCATTGATCTTAAATTTCCCTAGACAAGCCGGACCAAGTCGCCTGCAGCCTTTCGCGGCATGCCAATGTAAACAGTGGTTAATCGCTGAACATAACATAGGCTGCCTGTCGTGCAATAATCAAGCCTTCGGGATCATGCTGAAGCTCTCGGGTTTTCGAGCGCAAACATGGTCGTTCTCATTACCAGGACCTGTCGATCGCATTCTATCTGTCGATAGATGAACTCAAGGAGAATCACAAATGGCACGGGTTGTTGTCGGCATGCTGGGGCTCGGTACGGTAGGCACCGGGGTGGTTAAGCTCCTGGGCAATCATCCGAACCTGGTATTGAAAAAAGTGGCAGTGCGAAACCTGGAGAAAGCCAGAGAAGTTCAGCCCGGCTGCCAGATCACGGACAAAGTGGAAGAGGTAGTAAACGATCCCGAAATCGAGATATTGATTGAGGTCATGGGTGGTGAGAACCCGGCCCTCGAGCTGATCAAGAGTGCGATCCAGTCGAGGAAGCACGTGGTCACCGCCAACAAGGAAGTGCTCGCCAAACACGGTCCGTCACTGCTGCGGTTGGCTCGCGACAAGCAAGTGGCAGTCTTCTTCGAAGCCTCCGTAGCCGGTGGCATTCCTTTGCTTTCGACAATCCAGAAGGGGATGGAGGCTAATCAGATCTCGTCGGTCACTGGTATTCTGAACGGAACTACGAACTTCATTCTTTCGCAGATGGAAGAAAGAAACGAAGAGTACGCCGACTGCTTGAAGAAAGCACAGGACCTCGGATATGCCGAGGCTGATCCGACAAGCGATGTGGAAGGTTTTGACGTCGCCTATAAGCTGTCCATTCTAACCGCTCTCGCCTTCGGACGATTCGTCAAACCATCTGAGATATACCGCAAGGGCATTTCGAAAATCGATGCAGCAGATCTGAGGCAGGCAGCAGAACTTGGCTACAGGCTGAAACTTCTCGGATGTGTCGAGAGAAGTAATGGAGACGTTTCGGCGCGGGTTCAGCCGACTCTGGTTCCGCTCTCGCATCCGCTCGCCAATGTGTCCGGTGCCAATAACGGTATCATGGTCAACGGGCATGCAGTGGGCGAGATCATGATGATGGGTCCTGGTGCCGGTCAGCTGCCCACGGCTTCGGCTGTGGTGGGTGATGTGATCAACCTGGCGACCGCCCTGCGCCTGCAAGACTTCGCCAGCTATTTCCATTCAGAGATCTCTGATGACTGGCATCCGGTATTGCCTGTGGACCATTGGGTCAGCCCTTACTACCTGCGGCTCGATGTGGCTGACAGCCCCGGTGTCATCGGCAAAATTGGTAGCATATTTGGTGACAACCACGTGAGCATTCGCAGCATCATCCAGAAAGATGTAGATAAAGATGGTGCGACAGTGGTCATTATCACGCACCCGGTGCGTACCGGAGATCTGTTCGCGGCACTCGACACCATGAAGAAAGAGCAGTTCTTGCGGGAATTTTCATCCTGCCTGCCGATCTTCGGAAGCGGCAAGAAATGAGCTCTAACAGGTTGATGCGAACCGGACAATTTGAACGAAAACGAGAAGAAGCGAGCAGTAAAAGGAGAATGGATGATGGTAGATGAAGTCGCAACAAAAGAGAATCGATCGATTCGCCACTCCTCCGGACCGGTCCTGATTAAGCACTATTCGCAATACCTGCCGATGGATAGCTCCACCCCTGCAATCAGTCTTGGGGAAGGTTTCACTCCCCTGGTTCCTGCCGAAAATCTGGCACGCCATCTGAATCTGAAAGGTGTGGACCTGCGCCTCAAGTTGGAAGGTTTGAATCCGACCGGTAGTTTCAAGGATCGGGGCATGACCATGGCTATCTCAAAGGCCGTAGAGGCCGGGTGTCAGGCAGTCATTTGTGCCTCCACGGGCAATACCTCCGCCTCTGCTGCGGCGTTCGCCGCCAAGGCGGGATTGAAGTGCTACGTTCTTCTTCCTGCCGGCAAAGTAGCGCTGGGCAAGCTGGCACAAGCCATTCTCTATGGTGCCAAGGTGATTCAGATTAAGGGCAATTTCGATGACGCACTAAATCTGGTGCGTGAGATCGGTGATCGATTTGCCGTGACCGTCGTTAACTCGATCAATCCTTTTCGCCTGGAAGGACAGAAGACGGGTGCTTTCGAAATCATAGAAGCGCTTTCCGATGCGCCGGATTACCTTTGCATACCGGTTGGCAATGCCGGCAACATCACCGCATACTTTCGTGGATTCCGCCAATGGAAGCTGGCCGGCAAGAGCTCGAAGGTCCCGCGCATGTGCGGATTCCAGGCAGCCGGAGCGGCACCCATGGTGCTTGGTGCGCCGGTAGCCAATCCCGAGACGATCGCCACCGCCATCCGAATCGGTAACCCCGCGTCCTGGGAAGGCGCACGGGAAGCCATCGATGAAAGTGGTGGACTGGTCGACAAAGTAACTGATGAAGAGATCATCGCTGCTTACCAGTTGTTGGCTCGCACGGAGGGCGTCTTCTGCGAACCAGCGAGTGCCGCATCCGTGGCCGGTCTCACGAAACTGGCAGCAGCAGGCAAAATTGAGGAAGGTTCGCGAGTTGTTTGCATTCTCACAGGCAATGGCCTTAAAGATCCCGACTGCGCAATGCAAACGAGCGCAGTAGAGCTCGAGCCTGTCGAGGCTTCCCTGGAGTCATTGATTGTCGCTATGGAGCTGAAATAATTATGAATTACCTCATGAATCAAAATGCGCTGTCGCAAGTGGCTGTAGGGCATGGTGAAAGAGCGAAGACAATGAAGAAAGTAACTGTGACCGTTCCCGGCAGCAGCGCTAATCTCGGTCCTGGCTTCGATTGTCTGGGCCTTGCCTACAAACTTGATTGCCGGCTCACCTTCGAGCTGGTAGAAGGGCTTAACGACGGTCCTGAGATTCGTGTGGAAGGCAAGCTGAAAGACGTGCTTTCCCCGGGTCGCGACAACCTGATTGTTCAAACTATCGAGGAGAACTATGCCGACACGTCCTGGTTATCTTGCACTCGAATAACGATAGAATCTGATATTCCCGTAACTCGCGGACTCGGTTCTAGCACAGCCGCTCTGGTGGGCGCGCTCTGGGCGGGTGCATGCCTGTCAGGTGAGACTCCTGATCGGCAAAGCATATTTGAGCGAGCTTCCGAGATCGAAGGACATGCGGACAATGTCGGTCCCAGCATATTTGGTGGTATGGTGGTGACAGCAAGAGGCAATGACCGCAGAGGGTTTGTTGCCTCCATTCACAATTGGCCCGAGACGTGGATACCGATAGTGATCGTGCCGCGTTATGAGGTGAAAACCTCTGATGCGCGGGCCGTCCTGCCCAAAGAAGTGACAATGGCCCAAGCTATTGCCAATATTCAGAAGACTGCTCTGCTCGTTTCCGCTGTAGCAAAAGCAGACACAGGGCTTCTGGCGCTCAGCATGGACGACCAAATTCACCAACCTTACAGGGAATCCCTGGTCAAGGAGATGAAGGAGTTGCGCCGCCTCGTTCGAGACCTTCCTGCCATCGGCATGGTTTTGAGTGGTGCCGGCCCGACAATGCTGGTTCTTGCAGAGAAGAGACATGCAGACACTGTCCATGCCGCTTTGAGCGAGTGGGCTTCTGCCCTGGGAGAGATCGATGTAATGAAGTTGGAGATAGATAGGGAGGGTATTAGAGCTTACTATGAGTAGTATAAGAGTACTCAAATTCGGTGGCACCTCCGTAAGGAACATCGGCCGCATCCATCATGTTGCAGGTATCATCGGCAACGTGGCAGAGAAAACTAAGGTGATCGTCGTGGTATCCGCCATGGGCGATACCACCGACTACCTGTTGAAACTTGCTCGTCAGTGCAGCGCAGACCCCGACCGCAGAGAGCAGGATATGCTCCTTGCCACGGGAGAACAGCTATCCATTTCGCTGCTTGCTATGACCCTTAAGGAGATGTCGGTTCGAGCCAGATCTCTCACCGGGGCTCAGATAGGCATTTTTACTGAAAACATCCATAGCAACGCCCGAATCGTGGACATTAAAAAGGAAACCATTGTTCGTCATTTCGAAGATCACGACGTGCTGGTTGTGGCAGGGTTTCAGGGTATAACCGCCGGTGGTGACATCACTACTCTCGGACGAGGCGGATCTGATACCACGGCAGTGGCTCTGGCTGCTGCAATCGACGCGGAATCCTGCGATATTTACACGGATGTCGATGGCATTTATACAACCGATCCTAATACGATCGCTGAGGCTTCTCTGCTCAATCGCTTGTCATATGGAGAGGTGTTGGAGATGGCTCGGCTTGGTGCGCAGGTCTTGCACCCACGGGCAGTCGAGTTGGCACGCCAGTACAACGTCAAGCTCAGAGTCCGCAATACTTTCAAACCGGATAATGAGGGGACTTCTATAGAGGGAGGGGACATGGAAATTTTTCGTTCTATCAGCGCAGTTGTAGTCGACAAAGATCAAGCCGCTGTCGCAATCATGGATGTGCCGGACCGACCGGGCATCGCAGGACGAATCACGTCGGCACTGGCGGAGCGCAACATTGGAATCGACATGATCGTTCAGTCGTTCCACCCCGAAATGAATCACAATAGCATTGCCTTCACCGTATCTGGTGCCCATCTGGATGATACCATCGCAGTCCTCAATCAGCTGAAAACCGAGCTCAACGCCAGAATTGTGCAAGTCGATTCCGATTGTGCCAAAGTCAGCCTTGTCGGTGCCGGTCTGGTAGAACAACCTAATATACCCGCACGTCTCTTCTCAGCTCTGGGCGAAAACGAGATCAACATTAAGATGATCTCGACCAGCGAAATGAAGATCAGTTGCATCGTCAGCCGCGATGTTGCAGACAAGGCAGCCCGACTCATCCACGAAACCTTCGAACTCGATGCAATTGCCGAGCCGGCCGTAAAGTGAGTGTAACTCCGGAACGAACGTAGCCGGAGCTTCCCCAGTTTAAGTTCGGACCCGAGTTTTGATGGTTCGTCACATTAAACCGGCCGATACTCCATCTAACCTCAGTTAAGTGCTTCTTTCCAGGGTATAAAAGCTTGGAAGGACTGCCTTACAGGAAGTAGATATGAGGAGAAAGAGCAAAAACCTGGTGGTTGCCTATTCGGCAGGTCCATTCACGCGCTTGCACGCTCGACTTCACAAGGTTTCCGGCATCGTCAAGGTTGGCGTCTTCGTTCTGGCTTCCGTCGTGGTCGCCGTTTCTCTATACGCTCTTCTGTTGCAGACCTCCACAATCTGGATGTCATGCATTGCTCTTGTGCTGTGCCTGGGCTTTTCAGCCTTTGGAGTGCTTTTCTTCTCTCGTGACGAGATTATCATCGCCGACAAAGGCGTCGAGTTTCCGCTGTTGCTGTCGGTGCCGCTGCAGTTTCGGACCGTGCGACTCTGGAGTGACATCTCCAAAGTCGATGTTCTGGTTGATGGAACGGATGCGAGCTCCATTCGATCCGGAGCGGCTGCAATCGAAATTGCATTCTATAGTGGTGGTTCGGTGCGGCTGCAGCTAAGCAAGTTTCGGGGCGATAGTATTAATTCGTTTGTGGCGGCGCTGGAGGAATGGGCCAGTCGATGCACCCGCAATAAGCGTCTGGGTCAGTTACCCAAGCTTTTCGAGCTGGAGTCGGCACCCGAGCGCGATTCCCGTTCTTATACGGAGTTCTGGGAAGAGCAGCTGAAGGACAGCTACACTTTTACGGCATTTGTTCCACTTACTCAAGACCAAAAGCTGCGCTCCGAGACCTTGACGATAATTCGTCATATCGCCTCTGGGGGATTCAGCGCCGTTTACTTGGTCAGCGATGCCGAAGGCAATAAGTTCGTGGTTAAGGAATCAGTGGTTCCGGAGCATCTTGACGCCAATCATCGCAATAAAGTGAAAGAGCACTTTCAGAGAGAGGCATCGATTCTGGTGAAGCTATCACACCCGAACGTCGCTCGTGTGTACGATCATTTTGTAGAAAACGGACGCGATTATCTGCTCATCGAGTATATCGAAGGAAGCGATGCACGAGAGGTCGTGCGCAAGACCGGGTCCGTGGATGTAGAGAAAGTGATCGACTGGGCAGCCGATATTGCCGACGTATTGGAGTATCTGCATAATCAGTCTCCTCCAGTGTTGCATCGCGATGTAAGCCCTGACAATCTTGTTCTAAAATCGGATGGAACGATGATTCTTATCGATTTTGGCGCTGCCAATGAATATGTCGGACAGGCCACCGGCACGCTCGTCGGAAAACAATCGTATATGCCACCAGAGCAGGTGCGCGGTAAGTGTTCTACACAAAGCGATATTTACGGCTTTGGAGCTACGCTCTACTATCTCCTGGTCGGCAAGGATCCAGAACCTCTCAGTTGCTCATCGCCTAAGACGGTTAGAGCTGACGTGCCGGAAGCGATGGATACTCTGGTCTCGCTGGCTACGAAGCTGGAAGAAAGTGAGCGTTTCGCCAGCATCAACGATCTGAAACAAGAGCTGGAGCGGATTCGCCCATTGGTCGCCGGTGTAAGGGAGCGTTAAGGCGGGCAGCGTGTCGGAAAAAGATTTAGAGCTCTCAGTAAATGACGCCGTCAAGTTGCCGGCTTTATCTGGTGTTTCGCCGCAGCCAGTAGGCAATACGCAGGGGGCGATCGAGCCGATCGACCCGGCTTCCATCAAGCTGTTTGAAGATGAGGATTTTTATACCAAGCCCCCACCGATGACTGCCGAAGTCTTACTCGAATACGGGCATAAAATCAAGGATATTCAGCTGACTGCCGAAGTCTTACTCGAATACGGGCATCAAATCAAGGATATTCAGCGACTGCGGATGTCTCTCTACAGGCAAGAGCGATTGTCGCAGACTGTCGTGTTGGCAATCGTGTCGGCGATGGTCACTGGAGTAGTTGCTAAGGTTTGCATTGATGTGTTGAATGTAGTTCTCTCCCAGCTCTTCACGCTTGCTTTTCCTTTTTGGGGACAAGCGTCCTCGGTGGAAACGTCAGCGTCTTGTATTTCCACTCTGCTAGTCATTTTCCTGGTCTACGCATTTTACATCGCCTTTGCCATTTTGACTGTGAATAAGGGCAGCATATCTCAAATGTTCCAGCCGACCCACATCGGCATTTCGTCAAAAGGTCTTCGGCGAATTTGGAGCACCTATAGCATCGAATTCTTCGGGAAAGTTCTGCCCTGGTCTCATCTGACGGGTATGGCTATAGAGCGAAAGAAGAAGGAGCGGATACCGAAGCTCTCTTTCTCGTTTCTCGGCAAGAAAAAGCTGCAACTCAACATGCTCAATTTTCGGCATGGTCAGGAGCTTTCCGTTCTCCGCCAGGCAATTGAAGCATATTCGCCGATTACCGCAAAGAACCCATCGCTGAAACTGGAGATTGTCGAAGCGATGCCCACCGAGACGAGATACACGGAGATCTGGACGGAGGCACTACTCTCTCAGCCGAAGAGGCAGTGGTTGACGCAACTCCCACCGGGGACCAAACTGTGCGAGGATAGATACGAAATATCTGCCAAGATTGGCTCTGGCGGGCAAGGAACAGTATATCGCGCAAAGCAGCTCGACCGCCCGAAGGAACCGGATGTGGTGCTCAAAGAGTATATTCTGCCTGAGCAAGGCGAGGCTAACGATCGTAGAAGAGCTCTAAAGAGTTTTGAGCAGGAGGTTTATCTGCTCAATAGAATCTCGCATGACAAAGTCGTCGCCTTGTACGACGTTTTCATTCAAGACCACAGAGCGTATCTGGTCATCGAACTTGTCGACGGGCCATCACTCAAAGAAGTAGTGGAGAGTCGTGGTGCTGTTGATCAGGATAGAGCTATTGATATGGGTTTGCAGATGTGCGAGATCCTTCATTGCTTGCACAACTTGAAACCACCCCTGGTGCACCAGGATTTTACCCCCGACAATATTTTGA
>CAYTDR010000074.1:0-14733 GCA_964436185.1 uncultured Candidatus Obscuribacterales bacterium
GAGTGGATGTCTTCACCAGATCATCTTCGTTGGCGGGCTTGTCTTTAGTTTGTCTCTTGTAGCTATCGTAAGAGTCGTATGGGGATGGCATTCCCCATTTTTCAACAAGCTTGAGGCATCTGGCAGCGTGCTCTTTCCACCAACCGGCGTATCGGTCATCATCAGTCACATCAGCGGCTGCAGTCTTCAGGCACAGCACCGCTTTTTTCATGAATGGTTGACCTCTAAGGAGTTCCATCATGGCTTCATCTTTTGTGTTGCTTGGATTGAGCGAATTGAGCAGTGCCCATGCAGCGGTGATGCGTACACCGACATCCGGGTCCTCGAGTAGCTCCTGCAAGTAGATTCTGCGAGGATCGTCAGGAGTTCGGATAGGACGGCTCGCACAAGCATCGAGGATGGCTGTTCGAGTCCTCATTGGATCCATCGGCACTTCCGGAGCTTGTCGCTCCATGGGTGGTGTCTTTTCCAACTCCCTCGATTCCAATCTCGCTTTCAGTGTTTTAGCCAGAAGTGCGGCTCCTTGCTGCTCGTCATGAGGTGTGCGGATGGCACTGTCTTCGAGTTGGCAAAGGAACTCCTTTGCCCGTTCATGTACCGAATAAAGAACGTACAGTCTGCCTTGCTCATCTCGACCGTCAGCAATTGCTTTTATGGTTGACATCGCCAGTGGATATTTGCACTTTCGCATCAGTGAGATGATCCAGCATTGCCGCAGAGCTGCATCGGCATCTTTCGCCCAATCCGTTCCTCGCATGCCGGGTCGGAACTCGGCGTCGAGTGCTACGTGCAGAATATGCCCGGCCATCTGTCGTGAGATGAGCGGTGGTTTTGAATCGATCATTTCTCCCATCATTTTTAGATATGACATGCGCGTATCATGCGTGGCGTCAGGGTGGTTCCATACTTCGCTGAGAAGATGATACAACTCCACTCTGGCGTGGACCTTGTCTTTTACTAGCTGTTTGATGGTTTCGGTGGCTCGCTCGTCTTGCCGGCTGAGCGAGAGCCACAGAAGTGCGGCGCGGGCTTTCTTGCCCTCAGGAGAATCTTTGGTAACCAATTCATAGAATTGTTCTTGTTGAGCTCTCATCTGGGTTTCGAGTGGATTTACGTGTTTTTTTATCGCTTCGCTATACTTTTCATTGCTTCCATGAAGGTGAGGAATGACGTATAGGGAGTAAGCGGCGTTGACAGTCCTTCGGTAAGCCTCGGGATCTACAAATTTGAATTGTTCGCCGGCCAATAGTGCACTTCCCTGCTTGAGAGACACAACATCTTTGGCTGCGGCAAGTAAGGTTTTCCAATGCTCGACTTCATACTCATAGATTTTCAACGCATGTTCAGGATTGTCGGGTCGCAGAGCCTCGAATTGTAATGATGTGTATTCACCCTGAAGTTGAGGATCCATTTCTGAGTTCGCCACAACTCCGACGTATTTGACGAGATCCGGTGCGCGCAGAGCTTTGAGAGCGCGGAAGGCTTCCAGTCTGATGTCCGCCTTGCCTTCGCCGTCCTTTCCTGGTGTCATCCTCTTGCACAGCAAATCTAGCATCTCATCGCGGTTTTGAGAATATCTGCCGATATCGGCAAGCGCTTTGACTGCGGCGAGCCTCAGGTCGGGCAGATCAGCGAAGGCGTCAGAGCCACTATCTATCAGCTTCACCACTCCTGAAATGAATTCATGTTGTTGCCCGGCGTTGAATAGATCACTTTCGATTAGCTGCTTTGCCACGGAGAAGAGCTTGATTTTTGCGTTCGACGCACTCTCGAATTCTTTAGAGTCCACTCCATTGGGTCGATGCGAGGAAGCCACTATGAGTAGTATCTTGTCCGCTAGTGCTTGCTTATCTTTTGTCGCCATAGTCGCCAACTTGTCCGGCATCAGCCTGGTCAAGGCTTCGACTCCTGTGATACCGTTGGCGAGGTCTACGAGCTCCAGAAGCGCGCGATCCAGCTCGCCGGCTTCCAGCTTGTCTTTCGGTTGCAGTCTGTTGAGCGTATCTATCGCGCGCAAATGTTTGCTGGCCCAATCAAGGCGCTCCTTTCCTTCGGCAGGCGGCTTGCTTCTCAGAACCTCGAGGGCGCTTTCAACAACTTCCTGATAAATGGATGTTGGCGGTTCCGGCAGATCTTTTTCGTCCAACTGAGGAGTTTTTGACTGCTTTTCCAGGTATTTCAACTGGTGCTCTGCTTCTCGTTCGGCAATCTTGGCTAGTAAAAGTTTTTGCTCTAACTCGCGGCGTTCGATACTCGTGGTCGGCAATCCATCAAGCTCTTTCTCAAGAGTGATGACCTCGCTGCGAGCAGCTAGCAGCCTCAGAGCCTTTTCTTCCTTTTGCTCATCGGTAGCGATAGTTGTCTCTATCAGCTTCTTGAACAAACTCGGATCATCGAGCAATGCAACTGCCTGATGGGAGGCTTTTAGCTGAGTCTGTTTAGCCTCAATTTCTTTGCGCAGTGCTGGTCGGACCTGAGGTTCGACAAACTTGCCCAGCGCCGCTTGTGCATCGGCTGATTCTAGCTTCTTACTCAGCCCGTCGATTTCCTTCTGAAGGTCGATAGCTTTCACTGTGGTAAGTATTTTTGCTAGCGAACGTTTCGATTCATTAGGGTCGGTTAGACGATAAGAGTCGACGAGTTGAGCGGCTAATGCCCTGACCTCGGGGCTGGTTGCCGTAGTTGAGATACTGTCGATGAATTTCACCAGACTCTTTGGGTCGACACCGTAGTTGGCGCCTAACCGTTTTGCTTTATCAACTCCATGGGCGCCAATCAACTCGGCTTCAATAGCTTCTTTTGCGCGAGTTATTCCGATCAGTGAGTCAGTCTGGTCTTTCTGCGTTGCCGACGAGTCTGCAAGAACGCCTTTGCAGATGGTGGCGTATCTGGCGGCATCCATTTGTGAACTGATAATCAGAAGTTGTGCTACTACCAAGCGCTGCTCCGGTGTGCTCGTTTCCAGCGACTGCTCAACTTGCGCGAGAAATCTTCGAGCTCGTACGTACTGCTTTTCGGCAGGTCCATCTTCGGAGCTGAGGTTGCCGAATTCGTCGCGAGCCGGTTGCAAGGGTAGCTTTCCGTCGGCGTCTAGCGAAAGGAACAGAATGCCCATGGCAAGCATTTGACGTTCCTTGCTGTTGGATGAACGATCAAAGAGACGCTCCAATTCTTCGATCGTATTTTGCCGAGCTGCCGATGGCTTAAGCGATGCCCGCTGTATCTTCTCTGAGAGAGTCCCCAGTTTGCCTGCTAACATCCCGTCTCCGGCGGAGAAAGCCTTGACTGCCGTATCGAGAAATTTTTCCGCTCCTGTGGTGTCGCCCTCAATGGCTTTTGCTATCAAAGCGGCTTTGTCGAGCAAGCGCTTGATTTTATGAAACTCACATCCCTTGGCCGGATCCCCCAGCAGATGAGAAAGTTGACCCGTTAGCTCGTAGGCTATCATTCCCTCAGCACCGAGCATGATGCTACTACCGACGTGTTTTAGCCAGGTAGGCTTTTCCGCATTGAGAAACCCTTTCTTCGCCATTGCTTCCACGTACCTGGCGGCTTGTATCGCATCCGCTGTAGGAGCGGCTCCTTTGAACATGCCGATCGCTCGACCGGTCTTTGCCAGTCCCATGCCTGTCAACGCTGAGACCGAATGGACTCCGTCAACGACGAAGACAACATGTCGAACCATCTGCGCTCTTTGACCCCACTCGGTCGACATCGCCCATGAGTTGTTGAGGACGAACCCTGATCCGCCAAGAGTGACGCCTTTCACGCCATCTCTGATCCCTCGTTTAAATGTTTCTGCGGCTATCTTCTTGACTGCTTCTCTTCCTGCCATACCTGCAATAGCTCGTCCCCCACTGATTGCTGCACGAGCACCCCAGGCGGTGCCAAAGCTGCAAAAACCAGCAATCAGCATTCCTCCATCCAGCAGCGTATTCAGAACCTGACCGGCTACTCTCCACATCTCCGTTCTCGATCTGAATTTTTCGAGATCCTTTGCCATGATCAAATGAACCTGACCGTCTTTGACGACAGCGACCATGTCAGTTGGTTTGTAGTAGCGATATTTATCCTTCTGTACTTCACCATCTTTGATAACCGGATTGCCATTTTCATCGCGCACTTCTTCAAGATAGTCTTCCGTGCCGGTCTGCTCTGCGTTCCAATCCTGATAGTCTATGAGTCTGCTTTGGTAGTATTCGTTTCGGCTGGCAACGCGAATCATCGTCTTGCCGTCTTTTTGCACCTCGGCAATTTCGAATCGATACCGTGTCAGGTTGTATTTGTCTCCGTTGTAGACACCTTCTCCCGGCACGTCTTGCCAGAGCAATATCCTGTCGTGTTTGAGGGCTAGCTCAGCCAACTGGCCGGACACTTGTTTGGCACGGGCTTCATTGGCAGTCACCCATTCTTCTATTGTCTTGAGCCTTCTGTACCCGTCCTGACTGGCGGTCAAGTCCTTGGGCAGTTTGAGCTCGATACTCTTAAGCGAGCCATCCGGATTGAAGCTTACGTGCCCAGGAAATCCGCCTGGTACGCCGCTTGTCAGCGCCGCTTCGCTAAACTTGCCATCAGTGAATGTATCGCCAAGCCGCAGTGCCTGGGCTATGGCGCGAACTTTGCTGGCCAGCTCGAGCATCGGGGCCACTTTGAGCATCCAAGCATCTCTATCTTCATCCGGCTTGGGCAACCACTCTGTTGGACATTTGAGATCGATGACGGCCTGTTTCAGAACCTTGAATTCGAAGTCCTGGCGATAGTCGTAAACCATGCGACCGGCTTCGAGATTCCATTTGATTGCTTCTTTCAAGCGCTTCACCGGCGAAGTATCGCCGGCAGTGTCAGCGGGTGCCACATCCGTGGCGAGGTCCAGACTCCAGTGGTAGTTCGGATCGCTTATGTCCCTGAGAAGATGTTCGAGATTTTCTGGTCGCCCCTCCGGTGTGAGCCGGATCTTGATTGGACAATCAGGAGGAATCGGTAGACCGGAGTGTCCGAGATCTGCCAGGTTGGCAGGAATTTGTTTTTCCAATACTTCGACTGCGGTCTTGTAGAAAGCTCGCGTTACCGGTCCGAAGGAGTTGTCTCTTTGTTCTGCGCGCAGAAGCTCGTTGAGAAGATGTTCCGGAACCTGTCCTTTGTCGATTGTCTCGACAATCTGTTTCTTCATCTCTTCTGAAATGTCGGTTTCATCCACGGCCTTCTTGAGCAGCGCCCTGAAGCGAGATTCTGCAATTTGTTCGAATACCTTCGATCTGGCAGTTGACGAGCCGGCAGCCTCAATCCGGGCTTTCTCTTCCGGCGTCATTCTGCCCTGAGAATAATCCTGCTCGGCAGTTTTCCGCAGGACGAGCTTGGTGTTCTCTGCCACCTTATCTAGTGCCAAGCCATCGCTCAGACCGATGAGAGTGTCGTGCAGAACGGCAAGTGATTTACTCTTCGTTTGTTCAGCTTTTTCCAGCCAACGTTCCATCGATCCGAACTTCTCTACCGCCGATGCCAGTTCACTCGCTGAGAGCGGCATACTGAAATCGACTCCGGAAGTAAACATCCTGGTCGTCGCATCGAACGGTGTCTCCTGTGGTGCACTCTTTTTTTCGTAAGCTAAACGCTCCAGGACCGTGATTGTCTTTTCACTGAAGTGAGACTCCAGAAGCTTGGACAATGCCTTTGTCACCGGTCCGAGCTCGCTAGCGGTGGTCTCTTGTCGAAGTAGATCTTTTGCCACCACACTGGGGATAATTCCTTTTGCAGACTGCTCTCTAAGCGCCTTGATGTGATTGCTGTCGAGCAACCCGAGTCGTTCATTGGTGGAGATTGATTGTTGGACGAGGGAGGCTACGTGTTGCGCTGTAATTGTCTTCAACTCATCATCAAGTTTTCCTTCGCCCTGGGCTTTATTTAGGCGCTCTGAGAGCTCCTGGGGTAGTCTTCCGCTTGCCCACGAAGCCTTTATCGTGATTTTCGTTTGCTCGACCAAACCTGCAAAAATGTCGGCGCCGTCCAGATTGATCGCATGTTTCTCCAGTATTGAATGCAGTGCTTGAAGTGATTTGTTGTCCAGCGGCGTCATCTGATTGTTTAGCTTCTCGAGCCTCTCAAAGTCTGCCAGCGTTTCTGGGGAAGGTACCTTATCAGCGCTGAAATCCGCATACGCATATCCGACCCCGAATACCTTTTCCAACACCTCTTTGGCGCCCTTGACCCTGCCACTTTCGTCCAGCTCGAAAGGTAGTATGGTGCCTTCCGGAAAGGGCCGATCATATTGGACCGCATTTCTAAACATCGACTCGGTCTGCGTTTGTAGAGCGCTTGTATAGATAGAGAAGATCGATCTGGTAATTGAACCGAACACCGCTTTCTCTTTCTCACTCGTGAGAAGCAGTTCTATCACCCGATGGGGAAGAGCACCTTTGCGAATCTGTTCCTCGAGACTCTTAGCCTCGTCCACCGTCAAATTGCCCGCTTCGGCTTCTTGGCTGAGGAACTTGAGTATCTGCGTTTTGAGCTTTGCTTTAGCAAGCTCATTTAGTGCTTGCGGATCTTCGAAGTACTTTTTTAGATCGGCCTTCTTTGGTTCCGGTAGCGAATCATAGGTTTGTTTCAAAAGGGCTTTCATGCTATCGACTAGTTTTTCCTGCACACGATCGATGCTTATGCCGGTACCGAGCCTTGTCTCGAGGAATTTCTGAAGGCGAGCCAGATCCGTCTCCGGCGCTGGTGGCCTCTCCACTCGTTCCAACTTCGAGTCTCCGACCTTTTGAGTCTTGTCTCCGACCCCGTCCGTTTTCTTTGCTGGAACTTCAGGTCCGGTCGGCGGAGCAAACAGATCCAGACCACCTGGCCTGCCTTCTACCTTCGGCGCCGGTTTCCCCCCGGAAACATCCTTCTCAGACGGTGGCGCACTTTTCAGCAACTGGGATGGAATATGAGGAACAGGAAGAATCGCAGAAGTAAAAGTCTCAGACTGTGTGGTGCGACCCGAGAACTTCGACCAATCGAAGTCTGTAACGTCGGCTCCCAGGATACTGCCGACAATCTCGTCAATTGCGTCGGGACTGAAAGATTCGCTCTTGTCAGTTCGCAGGAGACTGGCCATGCCAAAAGGTGAGTCATGCGCCGTAGAACCGCTCTGACCTGGCAGTGCTCCCGAAGTATGTGTCTGTTCGTTCATCTGTTCCTACTCCACCCAAAACGTTACCCCTAACGCCCTAAATCGATACTAGGGCGGCTCTGTTACTCCGAAATTACATTCGAATGACAGGCGGGAATGCCGTGCCAGGATGTTTCAATCTTTTCTGCGTAAACTCAACGCATTGGGTGGGATAGGAAAGACTGTTTAGCTAGCGCGAATCAGCTTTGTTTTTACTATGGAGAGACTGCGATGATCGATGGATACGAGTATGACGGCCGTATTGAGCCTTCTCACAATGATGGTAGTTTTGATGTTCTCGACCTACTGATGAGTTCGCCGAACGGCTCGAGCGCAGACAAATCTTCGGTGGCTCACGAAGTCGAGTTTCTGATTTTTACCGACTTGCTAACAGTTCAGAAGGCATCACAGAAAGTTCCCAATGGCGATAAGACAGATCCTACTATTGGTGCATTGAAAATTTCCAGCAAGCCAGAAGAACGCGCAGCCTATCAGCTTCTGACGGAGCTGGAGAACAATGGAGGCTACTGGGACGCGCAGAATGCAGAGATGCTGAAAGGCATGCTCAAAGACCCGAGCAAAAAGGATTTGGCAGTTTTGATTCTTACTAAATTGAACGATCCTGCATACCTCCATCAAACACTGAATGTGTTGAGTGGACCCGACGGCGAGAAACTTTGTGAGCAGTTTTCGAAACTGCTTGCCGATCCGCGCTCAAATGATACAGCCCTGCGGATCCTAGAGGTAGGCTCGAGAACGAGTTCAATCAAAGAACTTCTCGCTTTGGCAAGCGATACTGAGCATCCTTTTCGTAAGAAAGTTGCCTTAGATTTACTCAAAGAAAATAACCCTGACTCTCCTCTTGTTGCTGTCAAGCTCGCGTCGATGTACGCATCAGGTGACAAAAATCAGGTGACGGACGCTAATGAGTTTCTGAGGTTGATTGTAGCTAAGGAAACTAAGCAGTTAGCCTGCGACATTTTGACAAAGTTCAGCGATCCGGAACACATACATACCGTTCTGCAAGTTGCGCTCGATCACGAGCCGGCGGCTAAACGACTCATGGAAATGGCTGACGAGCCGTTTGGTGCCCCGAGGGTGAACAGATTGCTCGAACTTCTGCACAGCAAGGATAGTGACGGAAACACTATTCTTGATATGTTGAAAAGCACAGATAAGCGCGACCACTCCGATGCAAAATTCTTACTCGACATTCCTGACATCCAGGTCCGCAGTGCCTTTCTTCGTGCCCTTTCTAATTCTGACACCAGTATCGGTGCCCACAAGCTGATTGAAAGCCTGGAGAATGCTAAACCTCGCGATCGGGAAAAATATGCGAACGTCTTGCAGTCCCTCGGCGCTCCCAACCTGGAGGCACAGGCACGGGATATTCTTGTTTTGCTAGGCAAAGACGCCAAGTCTGTAGAATTGGCAGAGAAGGCCATGACACTAGATCCGGTAGCGCAACTGGAGCTCCTAAATATTTTCAGAAGTGAGGAGTCCGCTAAATTGAACAGTGATCTCCTCAAGTTGGGCACAAATGATCTGTCCGTAATCTTACATGTTGTGAAAGCGCATCCGAATGAAGGCGATGCACTACTTCGTCACCTTCGGGACGGCGAGCAACGAGACCCGATTTTGAAGGCTGTCTCCAATCTTGGCGATCCTAAGCAGGTTGCTAAGCTTGTGGAACACCTTTCCGACAAGGAAACCGAGCGCGGCGCAAGAGAACTGCTCCGGCTCTTGAGCTCGAAGGATAATTATGAGGTAAGTGCAGGACGAAGCTTGATGGACATGTACGGAAATTCCGAGTCCCCAGACGTAACTCGAATATTCAATAACGGCAACTCACCTAAGAATGCGACCCGAATTCTTGCACTGTTGGCAGATCCTAAATTGAAGGAAACCGCAGTACAGATGTTGCACGTCGAGAATGTTGTCCAGCGTGTCAAATTGTTGAATGCCCTGGAAACACCGCAAGGAAGGCAGATGCTCGAGGTACTCAAGGGCGTCAAGGGTCATGTGCGCATCGCTGCTATTTTAGCGGAGCGCTTCGAAGGCAAGCCTTTGATGGCTCTTAAGTGTGCCGAGCTCATCGCTGATCCGGCCAACGTCGATCCGAAAAACCCTGATCGAAACTTGTTTCTTGTCGGACCATTTAGCGAAGAGGTTACGACTGCGCTAGTACCGATGCTGATGAATCCGGACACGGTACAGGTAGGCAATGATTTTGTCAGGCGCTTGAGGGATTACAGAACTCAGTTTGATGCGTACGATGTTCTGAAGCTCAACCTGCCCGGCAAAGAGTCTGAACACATGTACAATCTGAGCCGAGACAAAACAACAAGAGAAGTCTACGACCTGATTGCTGGTGTGGCTGCATCGAATTTCCCCGACGGCGCCAGGGCACTACTGCAGGTGCTTACCAGAGGTGAAGATAAATCACTAAGCCAGATGACTCCTGAGGCAAGAGATAAGGCATTGCGCCAGCAGAAAGAGCAGAAGATCCATGCCGAGATGCTGTTGAAAATGCTCAGCAATCCGGAGCAGCAGACAGTCGCTATTAACGCGCTCAAGTCATGCAACAATTTCGCTGAACTCGAGCGAGTCCTTAAGGCTCTCAACAATCCAGCCGAGCGTGAGGGAATGAAGGATTTGCTGTCTGTGACAGCGAAGATTGCAGGAAGCGATGTGGCGACGGAACGTCCGCCCGCGCGTGACTTGCTCTCTATGCTGGCAAACGAGAAGCGTGCCAACGGACCCGCTCATCGATTTCTTGCCCTCTTGAACCTCCCTGAAACTCGCGAAAGCGCAAAGAAAGTCATCAGATGTGCGCAATCGTCGCTGGAGATCGAAGCGTTCGTCAGGATGATTCAGCCGGAGGACAAGTCCGAAACGAGTCGTGAGAAGGTTGACGCAATTCTGGCGCTGGGAAATTCGGAGAAGCCTGAAGACCGAAAAGCGTTCCAAAATCTATTGCAGCTAGCAACATTGGCTCAGGGAATGGAGATTGCTGTCGCCGGTCCCGAGAGAACAGGACGGGGCGAAGTGCCCCAATTGCAGATGGATGCTCAGTTTGCCTACAAGAAGCTCATGTTGATGCTCACTAGTCCACACTCGAAAGACAAGGCCGTTGCGTTGCTGCAAAACTGTTCAGGCGGCAGGAGTTGTGGGGCTTACCTGACGATGTTTAGTAGTTCGGACACCGCCCTCGGTATCGAACGAACTCTTCGGATGCTCGTTTCTCCAGACGAGACTGAGCGCGCGAGTGCCAAGGCATTTCTTTCACTCTTTATCCCTTCTTCTCGCTTTGACGACAATCCTGTACGAGTTGAGAACGTACAAGCATTTGTCTCTCTTCTAGGTAATCCGGATACGCGACTAATGGCTGAACAAGCCATGATGCTCTGCAAGTCGCAGGATCAAATGAATAGAATGGGAGCGCTCCTTCGCAGCCAGAACGGTCGAAATGCAGCAGAAGCTCTTCTCAAATATGCGGGACAGCATCCTGAAGACGCGCTTGAAATTCTGAAGATCGATGAGCCTGGTCAAATCAAGACAGTGCTCGCATTACTCAAAGATGCGAGAATTGCACCTCAAGTTCGCACGACTTTGGCAATGCTTTCTAGCGAAGACGGTTTTGATATCCTCGCAGCCTCGCAGCTGTTCAAACATTTTGAAAGACATGGTGTCGACAACCCAGCTGGAATTAAACTACTCCAGATGCTTTCAGATGCAAATAAACGAGCTGATGCCATCACTATTCTGCGGCTCGACTCCAGGGAAATTAACTGCTTCTTCGAGGAATTTGACGGACCGACTAAAGAAAGAGTCATCGACATGATCAGAAACGGCGACAGTCGCTCCGTGAGTTATCTTATCGACATGCTGTACAGTACGGATGAGAAGGTTCGTGAGAAAGGAAACCAGCTGTTAAAAATGCTCAAGCACGACGAACGCTACCAGACAGCGATCAAGATCTTGAGACAGCTTGAATTGCCGGAGCGACTCCAGCGTCGTCAGTAGAAACCTGTCTACCTTTTCCTCGTCTCGTTTACTTGCTAAGGCTTGGGAGTTCCGGGAGCATAGCGTCAAAGATTACTGTGACTGCAGATCCGAGGAGGAAAAACAGAGCGACAGGGATGTTGAAAAATAGTTGGATCAAGGCTCGTTGTGATTGCCCCTGGAACCGGCGCATGCAAACAGAGCCCACCAGGAGCCAAAGTGTTGCACCAATTATAAAAAGTCGGGCGACCGGATGATTAAGTAAGGGTATTATGTAGCCAGGAGTAAGTAAGTATTCGGCAATGAGCACACCTATCGGCCAGAAGCTCATCAAGAGTAACGGTATTGCTCCTTCGTCCCTTTTCGCCTCTTCGTGGACCCACGAACCATCCGATCTGTCCATATATTACGCCTTCAGCATTGGTGAAATCTTTATACCCATAACGGCCATGTTGCTATATCGAGGCCACGCTTTTGAGCTCTTCAGAAGCGAGTTTTGGAATGGCTCAAGTAAATCGGCAACGAACGCGTTTTGTTGTTGCTGAAATCCGCATACTGATACGCGCTTGAGGTAGATGATATAGTAATCCGGTTCTAATCGCGTCGACGCAAACCGTTTGTTCGCGAATCCATTCGGCGTCTTGAGTCTCCTCCGAGCTAAGTTATGAAATTAAAATTCTGGCAGACAACTATTCTCTCGCTCATTGCTACACTATCGTTTGTGGCTGCGGCATCGGCTCATACGGATGTTTTTTCCGACTACTCACTTGAGCAAGCAAAACAGCGAGCGAAGACTGACGGGAAGATCTTGCTTATCGATTTCACCGCGTCGTGGTGCCCACCTTGCAAAAAAATGGAATCAACAACTTGGGTTGATGATGGCGTAACGACATGGATAAAGGAAAATGCGATCGCAATTCAAATAGATGTGGACAAAAACAGAGAGGCAACCAACGCGCTCAACGTTGACGCGATGCCTACTCTCGTACTGTTCACTGCCGGTGGTGGTTCTGAGGAGTTCGGACGAAAGGTCGGCTACGTAAGTTCGTCGGAGCTGCTGCATTGGTTAGATGGTGCCAGAAGCGGACAATCCGTCAAAGAGCTCGAAGCCCAAGAAGCTGACAGCAATGAGGTCTGGGTGCACCTGGGGAAGGCGCGCGAACTTCAAGCCGCCAACAAAAATGCAGAGGCGCTTGAGGAATATTTGTGGATCTGGTCTCACATCAGTACGTCGGATCCTAATGTTGGAGAAGTGCGAGCAACACAAGTTCCCATGGAGATGAAAAGGATCTGTGCCTCGCTGCCATCGGCTAAGGAAAAGATCCTTGCGCTCCGAGTTGCAGCGGAGAAGGCAAACAATCGAAAGGATTGGATCACGCTCAACTCGGTCTTAGACGACAACGATCGAACGATGGTTTGGTTTGACAAGGCCAAGACGGATGCGACTCAGCGTGAGTCTATTAAGAGCTGTACGGCACTGCTGGAGCCGGTTCTGTTTTCGAAGTGTAAGTGGGCCGATGCGGCAAGCTTCTTGTATCCGGATCCACTGGCAAAAATCAACGAGTACTACAAACGTGCGCAGGACATGAAAAAGCCTCGCCCTGACACCGAATTCGCTAAAGACTTTGATCCTTTCCCGCCCATGGTTCTGTTAGTCTATGGTGCCTATATAGGTGCACAGAAAGACGAGATTGCTCAGAAGATCTACGACGAGTGCGTAAAATTGGATGACACACCAGTGATGCGTGAAGGGTTGAACAATATGGGGACAGCCATGCGCAAAGCTCGCAGTACTCAGAACCAGACATCTAGTCACAAATAGCGCCTGCTAAGTGGCCACGAAGTCGGCAACGGTTTTTTACAATCGTCCTGGGCGACGCCCGGAAAGCGCGCTTCCAGCCCATTCAATACAATGCATGCAACAAGTCGTTCTAAATGCGCCTCGGAGGTGAGGTTCAATTTTGAGTGTATTGAACCTCCAGTTCCATGTTAGTCCGACGCCCGTACGGCTCCTGTCCTTATCCTACTTTACTTGACCGGTCAGCTCTTCCATGACTGCTTTGGCCGCCGAGGGTGTAACAGTGCCAGTGAAGTATCCTCTGCCACCGGATTCCTTGTCTGCGCGCATTGGCTCTTTATTCATCTTGTTATGGTCGATGCGAGCTACTACGCCACCAGTGGTAGTGTCTATGATTCTGGCAGACGACACTACAGAGTAATAGTTTTTCATTCGGGAGGTAGCCCAGCGTACTTCCTCAACTTCCCCTACGAGAAGCAACTGCAAGCCGGTAGTCTTACCTAACTCAATCCAGTCGTCCGTTTTCAATGCGCGCGTATCAAAGCCGGTACCGCTTTTTGCACTAACGAATCTGCTCATATCAATCGCGTTTGCATCGAGCTGAAAGCGCTTGTTCTGCGCCAGTTGTTGCTGCAATTGGGTGGTGAAAATTGATGCCATGTCGACGAGTTCGTCCTTCGATTTCACTTCACCCCAGAGTACTTTCCAATTCGGTCCTGGACTGACCACATTAATGGTGAGTGGACCTGCAAACGGAATAATGCCTAGTCGCGGGATTGTCTTTGTTTGTTTCGGTTTGCTCTTTTCCGGTTTGCTCTTTTCCACCGGAGGTGGTGCGGGTTCTCTCTCCACATCGACTCTGTTTTGGGTGGCAGACAACTGATAGACAGGAGAGTTCCTTGGAGACGTCGGTTTGGACAACAGGGCAAGAGCCTTGCCGTTCCAATTCATTTTCATCACAGGAGTTTGATCGACTCTTCTGTCAAAACGAACCTCCTGCTCCACATTATCCTTGAGTACCTGGAAGGCGTCTGCAAGCGGCGTTGTCGGTCCGTTCACCTTAAGAGCCGTCATCAGTTGCCTGGTGAAGACTCCGTTCTTGTAGCGAGTTGACTCCCACGATTGTTGATCCGTTGAACTGGAACTGATGACGATCTGACCCTGTCCGGCAAAGCTGTCCAGATTGAAGTTTGCTACTCGTGTCAAACCCTTGCCGCCAGACTGAGCGGCAGCACCGCTATGACAGGCATCCAAAATCAGGATCAGGCGATCGCATTGAGTTCGGCGCTTAATAGTATTTGCCAGGTCTTCCAGCTCTATGGAGGTCGAAAACAGATTGTCCAGGTTCGTGTCATGCGCAATCAAGAAGTTCTCGCCTGCGACGTCGAGTTCTCTAGGGTTGCCGTGCGTGGATGCATAAACAACCACAACATCATCCTTGAGCACACGCCGAGGAAGCCAGTCATCGCCAATCACTTTCTGGATGTTGTTCTCGGTTGCCTCTTCGTTTATGAGGGTCAAAACATGTGATTTGTCAAAATTGCCCTCAGTTACCAGGAACTGGGCAAAGTCTCGTGCATCGTCGGAGGAGTAATGCAACGTCGGAATTCGTTTGTCCTTAAACTTGTCGATTCCGATTACCACCGCCCATTTATCGCGGATAGGTCGGTCCAGCGACGACTCCTCCTGCGCAGAGGCAGGCTGCGGGATCGAGACGGCAACACATAGAACTGTAAAGATAGCTAGAACAATCTTTTTCATCCTTCATTTCTTACCA
>CAYTDR010000075.1:0-14667 GCA_964436185.1 uncultured Candidatus Obscuribacterales bacterium
TCCGACAAATATAGCCGCAGGCATCGGAATATCCTTTTGCAGTTTCGACAGAGCGCCCTCCATAGCGGTCGACCCGACGTCCGCTATGGCAGCAATCCTATCCGGTATCGAGCAGGCCACGAGTTGGCAGAAGTATCCACCATTACTCAATCCGACAGCGTAAACTCTGCGACGGTCTATATTCAATTTTTCGGACAAGTGTGCCAGCATCTTTTCTACATACAGCACATCGTTTATGTCCTTACGCGAATGCATTCCGTCATCCCATCGGCCAAGATGTGCGTCGCCATAAGCAACGATAAATCCTTCTCGTTGAGCAATGCCATTGAAGCCTGTTACCGCCGTCATCTCTGTTCCATTCATTCCAAGCCCGTGGAACACAAGCATAAGCGGCATAGGCCTCGCTCGAGCATAGCTTGGTGGCACGTACACATGGAATGTTCGCTGCAGACCATCACAAGTAACAGAGTCGTTGAAACTGTAGGCTTGATTCTCGCCTGCCTTTCCTGCAGATTTGTTGTGCTGCGAAGTGCCGACTGCCAGGGGTCTCTGCCGGTCACCATAGCCACTATATTCGGTGCCGGCCCGGTTGATAGACATGCCACCACGATAGTGCCGCGTTGCGCCTCCGGTCGCGCTGAATCCGGCAGACTGACCGGCAGGCACTGCCACGGCTTGTCTAGAGCCTGGACGGAATACGTACTGTGTTTGCTGAGCGAACACCTGCTGAAGTTGCGCCAGAGCAACTGTGGTGGCAAGTACGACCGCACAGAAGTGTTCAGGCTGGCAAAACCTCAGCTTCATCGCCCATTGCTCACTTCAATTGCTTTAAGAGCGCGTCGACGTCTTCCTGCTTCAGTTTGTTGGGATCAATGTTGGAGGGGATTTTGCTTTTAATAGACTCAGGAATCTCGCCGCCACCAAGCCATTTATTCTTGAGAGCTTCTACCAGGTTGCCCTGATTCCCTCCACGAGCCTGACCACCTCCACCACCAGACATAGCTGATGGCGGTGGAGAAGAGGCCGATATTGGTGGCGCTGGTCGCTGTTTTTTCAGATCATCACTGCGTTTTAGCTGATCATCCAATCCGCGAGAAATCGACTCCACCCGTTTTTGAAGTCCCTCGCCGGTCGCACCGGTTTTAATCGTTGCTTCAAGAGCATCAAACGCCATCAAATAGGGTTTAATTCCGATCCCCTTACCTTCGGCAGCCTTGATCTTTTCCCGCAACGCCTGTCGCTCGGCCAGAAGAGGACCTTCTACAACCTGCGCGACCGACGGTTGCACAGGCAGAGTCGCCTGACCAGGAATTGGAGCTTGGCTGATTTGAGTCTCGTCGTGGCACAGAGCCGGTTGAACTAAACCAGAACCTACTGCCAGACAGACCATAATCGAGGCTCTTAAAAGCTGATTCGAAATCATCGCAAGGCTCTCCATTGATGCTAAACCGTGGATTCCGCGACCGTTCTGAGGACAGTCCATCTCTACTTATTAATTGATACCCGGATGGCTCGGTCCCCTCACAATTAAACTAGAAGGGTTCCTGTCAAGGCTTATTTGTCTAGCTTCGGCATTATCACAGTGTCGATTACGTGAATCACACCGTTGGTGCACAGAATATCTGTGGTGCTCACCATCGCGTTGTCGACCCAGAGATCGCCGTGTCTGATTTGTATGTTTATGTCGCCGCCCTCCAAAGACTTGAGGCTGCTAACAGTTTTGAGGTCATCATATTTGTACTTGCCTTTAGCAATCATGTACGAAAGAACTTGATGCAACTTTTTCCGGTTAGCAAACAAACTTGCTCTGTCATCGGCAGGCATAGCATCCCAGGCTTTATCGGAAGGCGCGAAAAGAGTGTACGGACCGTTACCCTTCAGTGTCTCGTTCAAACCGTAGGACTGCTCCAGTCCTTCCAGGTAAGTTCGAAAACGCGTCACTTCATTGTCTTTGAGAGTATTGAGAATGTCTTTGGTTCGTCGCTCGAACCCTTCTTTGAACTCGAATTTCTTGGTGTTGAGGGCCAGTCGCGTGGGCTGTTGTTCTCCCGCGCTGGTGGGCGCTGCGAGGAGGATCAGCACGGATAGACAGGTAACAAGTTTGACGGCAATTTTCCATTCATTATTTAGCATGCCATAAGTTTACACCAACGCGGAACACGTTGCTCACACGGGACAATAAACAACGACAAGACTGCGAGATACTGACGCTTATGTCTCGAGATCAGGACTATAGTCCTTTGCATCCAGTCCAAACGTCCAGGCTATCGCCTCCTGAGCGGTATTGATCCCTGGAGGAACACGAATAAAGTAAGTCTTCGATGTGCCGTCCGACTCGGGGCTAGAGTTGACCACTTTGACCATCACCAGGGGTTCGTCCCCTTCAATTTCCTTGCGATAGAGAGTGCCGAACCTGTCGGAATGAACCTTCTTTGCTCCTGAGTCAATTAAATATTTTGCTTCGCCGTATCGTTCGATCATTATTCGGCGAATTTCGACGTTGTGTTCTCGCTCAATCTCTCTGGGATTGATTTTATCCGGCTCCTCTATGACGAACTTGGGCACAGGAATGCCGTGCCAGGCATAGAGCCCCCAACCATCTCGAAAGGCGATAGCCGGGCCGTCATCGCAATGAGGTCTGCCGTTGCTATCCAAACTGGTACTGATTGGATGGTCACAAACAAAACACATGTTCGAGTGAAACTCGAGGGCTAGAGCACCATTGGTGATGGCAAGCCAGGCCGTCAACTGCATGTCGTTGATGTGGCTGTAGAAATTCCTGTCTATGTATTCTCGAGGAAAGGCATAGAACGAGAGCCAGAACGTATCCCAGGGTCCCCAGAGTTTGCTATAGAGCTTCTCGCGCCGCGAGTTGACACTGTGTCGCAGCTCATCCTTTCGCACTCCAGCGATTAAACCCGATGGCTGCTTGGGGCGGCGCTTAAACCAACCTTTCAATGACGCCAGAATCGACTTGTCCTTTTTGTCAGCCTGCTCGGCGGTCGAGATTGCATCGAAGATGCTGGTCAGTTCTTGTTCTGTGTCATTGCCTCGGGGTATGGTTGCAGCAATACGATTTTTCAGCGCCCAATAATCAGGTGTCAGCCGGCCTCGCAGCAGGAAGTCCAGTTGCTCTCGTGCTTCGCCTTCTATCCGAGCGTCGAACTCTCCACCCAGGCGGCTAGCGATGTCGCCGGAGAGCTGCTTGGTGATAATGGAGTCAATAAATTCGCCTGGCAGTCCGGGCGGCGTGTTCCATTGCGAACAATCAGAGCGCCGTTGTCCTGATTCGTCGCTGGTTTCGGCAGCTGCCGTTTCACCCTCGACAAAGACCCGCTCACATATCTCGAGCCATAATTTCGACCAGCTCTCGGGTTTGACCCGCCATTCAAAACCGACCTGCATTTTAGCTGCCACCAGACTTCGCTCGGCTGGAGTCAAGCGAGCGGCCACCGCAATCAATGAAGGTACCATGACCATAGCCATGGGACTATCGCACCAGATTATTTTCGGATCTTCGAGTTCCCCAGTGGTCAGGTAGACGGTCCGAATTGCCGCTTCCACTTCGCTGCGTTCGGCCGGCTCGGTCGATTGTGCCTTGTACATCCAATCGATGTAAAACTTACGCAGGTTGCCATCCAGTTCTCTTGATAGTCGCTTGATGTTGGTGACCATAAAATCTCAAAAGACCGAGTGCCAAGGTATCCGACGAACCTATCGAACAAATGGCTCACGCCAATTCGATTTGATATGCCAGACAACCGTAATAAATATAAGCCCAGAATAACCGACATCTTGACAAAAGTCACTGACATTGTTAAATGCCAACATCGGCTGCTTCCGAAGGTTCGAGGCGACCGATGGACGAATCTCTCGCCGGCCGGCCGCTTCAGGTATTCCCCCGATTTTTGCGGTGCCGTTCAAAAGTGTCTTCCAAAGTGGAGTACTTTCCGGGAGGCGACCCAAATCGAGTCGATCCAAAAGCCGAGCCGGCTAGTGCCCCGCCACAATCGATTGATCGGTAGACTTTTCGTTGTCCTGCACTCGAATGACAGCGATTGCAGCTAGCAACAAAGACACCCCTCCCATCACAACAACATAGAGAGGGTTGTTGTGAAACACATATTTCACCAGCGGCTGGAACGTGCAGGCGGCAACTATCTCCGGTATGACGATGAAGAAATTGAACACGCCCATGTAGACTCCCGTTCGATCTGCAGGAACGGCTGACGCCAAAATTGCATAAGGCATGGAAAGGACAGAAGCCCACGCGATTCCGACACCAATCATGGTGAACAACAAGGCATTGGGATCGGATATGAAGTACACACTGATGAGGCTGACGCCACCAAGAACCAGCGAGACTGCATGTATCATCTTACGGCTGGTGATGCGAGTAAGCTTCGGCAAAATAAACGCGATCAGGAAGCAGACAACGGAGTAAACGGCAAAGCATAGTCCGGACCATTCAATTCCACGATCGAACTCCTCCGATGACGAGCTCGTAGCACCAAAAACATGGTAGGCAGTCGTCAAACCAAAATACATCCACATGCAAAACAGACCCAACCAAGTGAAAACCTGCACCACGGCTAGTTGCTTCATGGTATCAGGCATCTGGCGGATTGCAGCTGGAATTTCGGAAACAACTTCTCGCAAAAGCCCCAGGGCTCCAGAGTTTTCGGCTTTTTTTCGATTAAACTCCTCCATATTCCCCGGGGGATATTCACTGCTGGTGCAGACGGTCCAGATAACACAAAGCAAGAAGATGATGGCACCAATCTTGAAGGAATACTGCACCGTCAGAGGCACACCATTGGCTGCAAGACCGTGAATACCGGCATGCCGAAGAATCAAGGGCAGGGCATTAGCAAGGCTGGCACCCACTCCGATAAAAAAGCTTTGCATGATAAAACCCATCGTTCTTTGCTCCGGGTTTAGCTTATCGGCGACGAAGGCGCGAAACGGCTCCATGCTTATATTGATGCTGGCATCGAGAATCCAGAGAAGACTGGCAGCAAACCAGAGAAACGGTGAGTCCGGCATAAAGCACAGAGCAATGCTGGCAAGTATCGCTCCAGTTAAGAAGTAAGGTCTGCGCCTGCCCAATCTGTTCCAGGTTCTGTCGCTCATTGCGCCAATGACGGGTTGCACGAGAAGCCCGGTTACCGGCCCAGCAAGCCATAGAATAGGAATTTTGTCCGGATCGGCTCCCAATTTTGTATAAATCGCGCTCATATTGGCAAGCTGCAGCCCCCAGCCGAACTGAATGCCGAGAAAGCCGAAGTTCATATTCCAAATTTGCCAGAAGCTCAGTTGTGGTTTCATGCACAATCCATTTAACGGATAACGAGCGATGTCCTTCCGATGATAACAGCTTCAGTTCCTCTTGCGAGGTCCTAAAGCACGGTGAGAGGGGTGATTTCCGACTGACTCGATGGGGAAAAATAACACGGCTCCTGGTATAGTCAACCTCGATTGGCGCCTTCAGAACGTGGCGAGAAGGTCGCACCTTAGACGACAACTATCACCTGGTTGAAGCGAATCCTTTTGGACACGACCAGTCTTTGTTGACAATAGGACATCCCGAGTCTAGCGCCTAGACGACTTGCAATTTTTAGGTCGGCATCAATGAATGAATCCTTGCAACCAGCGCTAAAGCATACTGAAGACGGAAAGGTCGATTTGACCGACACCAGTTCGATCATCGACAGCCCTCTCTACAACCACGACCTGGCGCCGGTACCGCTAGCTAACAGAGACTGGAGCACGATCACCTTTGCTGCTTTATGGATGAGCATGTCGGCTAATATTGCTACCTACATGCTTGCCTCCGGTTTGATGACCGAAGGGATGAGCTGCTGGCAAGCACTTTTCACAATATTTCTGGGCAATGTGCTCGTCTTGATCCCTATCTTGCTCAACTCTCATCCCGGACCGAAATACGGCATTCCTTTCCCCGTCTTCGCTCGCGCTGCTTACGGAACCTATGGTTCGAATCTTCCTGCGATGATGCGGGCGGTGGTGGCATGTGGATGGTTCGGTATCCAGGCTTGGATCGGTGGGCAGGCCCTTGACCTGCTTCTCGCCTCCCTGATTCCAGGCTGGAAAAACTTGATTCCAGGAACTTTTGGTGCATATCCGCCCACCGCATGGATCTCGTTTGCACTTTTTTGGTGCCTCAACATATTGGTCATATTCAAAGGAATGGGGCTGGTGCGAAGATTGGCAGTGTTGGCTGCTCCTTTCGTCTTCATAATGACTTCGCTTCTGGTAGTATGGGCGGTGACTACTGCTAACGGCCTGGGCAATCTACTTTCTCACTCCGGCCAGCTCAGCTCTTTTGAAGCATTTTTTCCCAAGTTCGTTCCGGCACTATCGGCGGTTATAGGATGCTGGGCTACTCTGTCTCTAAATATGCCGGATTTTACGCGCTTCGGCAGAAGTCAAAAAGAGCAGACCATCGGTCAGTCTATAGCGCTGCCACTGGCAATGACCTCCTATTCCGCAATGGGAGTAGTGATAACCTCAGCGGCAATGATCATCTATCCCAAAATGCCAAAAGCCGATCTATGGGATCCGATCAAACTGGCAGCTCAGTTCGATCAGTCAGCGCTCGTCGCTGCAGCCATGCTCACTATTTGCGTCGCCACTCTGTCTGTCAACATTGCAGCCAATGTGGTATCACCCGCCAACGACTTCGCCAACGCCTTCCCTCGCTGGATTTCCTTCAAAAAGGGCGCGCTGATAACTGGAATTGTCGGAGTACTGATGCAGCCGTGGCACATCTTGTCGGACGCGTCTGCATACATATTCCAATGGTTGCAGGGATACTCCGGAGGTCTGGGATCCATTGCCGGCGTCTTGATTGTAGACTACTGGTTGATCAGAAAGAAAGAGCTCAATCTTCTCGACCTGTACTCGGAAAAGGGCAGCTACACCTACTCCAACGGCTGGAACTGGAGAGCCGTGGTGGCAACCGTTCTGGGTTGCATCGGTGCCTGGATCGGTGTCGTTGTTCCACAACTAAGAATCATTTACGACTACGCCTGGTTTGTCGGAGTCGGGGTGGCGGCAATCAGTTACTTCTTCCTCATGCGTGGAGTACCGGTCGCAGAGAAACAAAGTGATTAACTCCAGTGAGCAGGGCCTGCATGATTAATAGGTGTCACACACCGCGTTAATTGACGAGCTCACCGCTTGCAACGGCAAAATCTTGAGGATCCGAGACCGCCTCGGCCTCCTAGCTTGCCCGTGTCGGGTAATGATCGTGCGTATACATTCGCGCACATCACTGTGCCTACTTCGTCTCCACAGAAGACTATGAACGCAGCGTTGGCGGACACACTCCACATGCTCATACGGTTCATCCAGGTCCAATACTGTGCTTTCTCAGGGGTAAGCAGGGAAACCATCTTGTAATTTCGGCGCATCAAGGAGGTCAATATCGCACCGAGCAATGATTTTGAGCACCGTAGTCCAGCTGGCAGAATAGTGTCAATCCGTGAAAATATTTCATCGGACGGTATAAAGGGATTAGCCCCTAATAGCGTCTAGATACAAGTAGGAAGAAATATGAAAACGCTTCGATCCATCGCTCTTGTGAGCCTGCTTCTATCGCTTACCACGCCATGTCTGGCCCAAGATAGCAATTCGACCAGCACCAATGGCTCGGGTCAAACGGCAACAACGACCAACGACATCAACAGACCATTTCGCGACAAATGGGCACTAATAGTCGGTATAGGGGAATTCGCCAACGACTCGGTTCCAAAGCTAAAATATGCGACGAAGGATGCTCGCGATTTCTATAACTATCTGATCAAAGAAGCGAACTTCGCTCCCGATCACGTCAGAATTCTCCTCAATGAGCATGCGACCGAACGTCGCATATTATCCGAACTCGGCAACAAATTCCTCGCTCGCCTGGTCAAGCCCGACGATCTGATCGTACTTTTCTTCTCGACCCACGGAAGTCCGTCACAACTAGATATTCGAGGAAAAAATTTCATCGTCGCATATGACACAGATCCTCAAGATCTGTACGCATCAGGTATCGAGATGCAGCAAATAATGGACTCAATTGGTGATAGAGTTCTGACCGACCGAGTACTCCTCGTGCTCGACGCCTGTCACTCAGGCAACGTCAACCCTAACGCCAAGGGCATGCATAGAACCGGAAATTTCGACGCAGAATCTATCTGTCAGGGATCAGGACAAATGGTAATTTGCTCAAGCAGCACAGAGCAACAGTCATGGGAGTCGAAACGCTACCAGAATGGTGTGTTCACGAAGAACTTGCTTGACGCACTGAGAGAGAATAACCATCGCGCGGCCATTACAGATGCCTTCAAGTCAACTTCTGAAAAAGTACAGTCCGAAGTACGCGAAGACTATCCAGGAATGAGGCAAGAGCCAGTATTGCACAGCAAATGGAAAGGAGATCAACTGATTATCGCCGCAAAGCCTGTAGCACCGCAAGCAATACCACCAACAGTAATGAGCGAACTGCCACCTGACAGCTCCAGAATCAGTGCGGCGCCAATACAAATCGCTACTGTTCCTCAAAGTAGAACAGTAACAACGACAAGCTCAACAACACTAGAAAGTATTCACGACAAGGAGAAGATGATTTTGTCAGACTCCTTCTTCTGCAGAGAGTCGGGCGATTTAAGAAAGGCCTACACGGAAGCCTGCCGTTTGGTTGCCGCAAATAGAGGCGATCCGGAGTACGAGTATCAAAAAGCCACTATTCTCATCGGCTTGAAGAAGTACTCCTCAGCGGAACAAACATTGAAAAACATTCTTGCCGATCGTCCGAACAACGACAAATACAACCTTGCTCGAGGCTACTGCTACTTCAGACTGGGACAAAAGGGCGTGGCCAAGGATTACATAGACAAAGCGAAATTCCACAATCCCACCTTACCGGTCGAAATCACGTTCGGCGATTAGTAGCAAAGCCACGCCAGACCATATTCAGATCTTCATTCCTCGTATTTATGTTACTCCGCTGAGCGTGAAGCTGGCAGCGTGAGACCGCATGGTCTATTGACGAAGGAAAAGAAATGCCACTAGGAGCGCCGCAAGGACGAACGCAATAATAGTGACGTTTACATACGGCTTGGAAGATGAACGTATCCTTGAGACCGGTGTATCTACCTCGGCGGTCTTTGTCCTGATTCGTTTAACCGAATCAAGCTCGACGGATGATGCGGTCTGTCGTCTTTTCGAATCTAGCTCCTTAAGGATCTGCTCCTTCTTTGACTTCTCCGCCTCTTGTGCAGCGTCATGGGCGACTAGACGTTCCACGACGTCAGTCAATTGCGCACTCCAAGTTTTGGAGTCGAGAAAGTCAAAGGCACCCGCTTGCATCGATGTGCGTAGGGTCTGAGGATCCAGTGTCTCACTACTTACGAGACAGTAAACCTGAGGGTAGCTCTCTTTGATCTTTTTCAAAAGTACCATGCCATGGTCGCCACTACCTGTAATATCGAGCCAAACTACTTTCGGTCCAGCGCGACCAATTTCATTAATGGCATTGTCCAGGTTGACACAGCCTGCTGATGAGAGGGGCGGATTGGTCGAGACGAGGCTCTCAATCTCGGAACTGCCTGAGTTATCGGATACGATTAGTGTAGATAATCCCAACTCCTTACTCCTCATATTCATTTGGTGCATTCACAGATAGCTCGAGCATCTTATGTTTTCGTTGTTTTGAGTTTACTCGTTGAGGGATTGGGCGCTTAAACCAGATAACGGCTTCGACGCTCACTCGGGGATATATATATTTATTCCACCCCAAGCTTTAAACGTTGCCACCGTTAATCGCCTAATGACATTTTTTTATGGAACAATCTTTTCTTTGCCTCTTATCCAATCTGATCTGTTTAATCAGCGTTCGGCACGTCAATTTCACAAGGATGAGCGTCCTGTGACTATTTCAATTTTGCGAGCTTTGCCTCAATCTGCTTGGCCTCATTTTTCTTATCGAGTCGCTTCAGCACCTGCGCATAGCCGGCCAAACACTTTTTCATGGTTGACTTGTTTGGACCTTTCGAATCACTTTCGCAAATCTTCAGGCACTTTCTATAAGTTGCTGCCGCATCACCGTCGAGTCCGTTCTTGAACTCCAACGTCGCCAGCGCCTCGTTAGTCGATGCCACCTGGGGACTGGAGTATCCGTAGACTAGCTCACAAATCGGAATACTCTTTCGATACATCTGAATTGCCAGGTCGAGTTTATTCAAGTCGGCATAAGTCTCGGCAAGCTTGAGATAGGTGATGACCACTTCTAGGCTGTTTTTACCATAGGCCGTCTCTTGAATCTGTGCCGCACGTTTAAGGAGCGGCTCGGCTTCCTTTTTTCTATCGAGGCGCAGGTATGTTTTGGCCAGCCCAAGAGAAGTATCTGCCAAGTCTGTGTGTCCGTCTGCCATCGAGCTACGAATTTTGAGTGCCTTTTGATAAATTGGCACTGCTTCCTCGAATTTTTTTTCTTTCCGGTACATCTCGGCGCGAGCATGCAGCGCTTTCGAATACTCTAGACTCGACTTTCCATAGACGCGCAAGAGAATGGACTCCGCCTTCTTCAGGTCGCCTTCCGCGCGGGCCGCTTGATTGGTGGAGGAATATACCTCTGATAATTCAATCAGTGTCTCAGCAAATTCCTTATTCTTGCCGTTATCTTTGACAGCAACATCTAGTGCTTCAGTAAAGTCCTTTTCGGCCTTTTTATAGTCCTTTTGGTGTAATGCAACTTTGCCGGACTTCATTAGGGTGAAATAGCTGTTGGATGCCTCGGCTGGTGGCAAGATAAAGATGGAAATGCCGAGAAGAGTTAATAAGTTCGTTGTTCGCCCGATCATTTGAATTAAAACTCCAGATATCCGGTACTTATATACAAATACATTGTTCCAGGTGCGATTAGTATCAAACGGCCTCAAGCGCCTAGAAGACCACCATCAATCGCCTGCTTGCCGAATTTATCCCTCTTGACAAGCTTTGTTAAATAACTTAGGATCTCGATTTATCGTATACGCTTTTTCCACCCGTATACACTCTACGGTACTACTTCGTCCAAATTAAAACTTACTAGTTAGCGTTTCCGCATAAACAATCTGCTGGGCGATTGCACGCAATGCATCCTGTTCGTTGTAACCGGATGGCGGTATTATACGCAGTGCCAGACCAGCGAAGGCTGTGGTTGCAGAACGCCGGCTCGACTCTCCGTCAGAGGTATTTAACCTGTGAACATCGTCCCCTGTCTGCAATATGGCGCCCCTTCGCTGCCCATTCATACCTTATACCTAGACGCGTATCTCGTGGCTGGAAATCCGGAAACCTCTGCCAGTATACTTAGCCATCTTTGTTTGAGCTCTCTCGAACGTCTTCGTATTAGAGTGGCGGAAAATCCGTCCACGCCACATAAAGTCCTGGAGACACTTTCTCGAGATGCCTCCTTTGAAGTGAAGAACAGCCTCATAGACAATCCCAGCGTCTCGGCAAACATAGTGACTCAGCTGGCCAATGACAGCGATGCGGATGTCCGCTATGCAGTAGCAGAAAGCTCGAGAACTCCAAAAGAGATCTTGTGCAATCTCATGTTTGATGCGAATCCATATGTGGCTCACAGAGCTCGGACCACACTTGACTGTCTTGAATGAGACTGGAAGGCGACAAATGTCATCATCGGTATACGAACAATACATGCGCTATATAACGGCCAAGACAGATTCAGAAAAGCGTGTGGTGGTACTCGTTCTCGAAACGTATGCAGACGAATTGTGCTTTGGCACCAGCCATAGTGACCTGGGCGAAGCAGCTTCAGCACGAGAATTGTTGGGCAGATGCTTTTTCGAACTTGGCGATTCGGAGCGAGCCGAGAACAATTTCAAACGATCACTGGAAATTTACGAGCGCCTTTCATCACCAATGAGAGCAGCGCAAGTAGCGGTTCAACTGGCGATGTTGTACCTGACAGTAGACAGGCAAGCAGCGGCCGAAGATATGCTCTCCCTCTATGCAAAGAGGCAGATGGAGGAGTTCGGCGAAGACCATTTCCAGAGCATCAATGCAATTGAAATGAAGGCAGCGGTCCACGATAAAAAAGATCTCCCGGAGAGTCAGGCGGATCTTGTACACGAGGTTGCTACAGCCGCTCTGAGCTAACGAATTCAATCTGATTAGTCAACCGAATTAGAGCCGCGCCAGCTACTGTCGCAGAGCACTAAGCATCACTCTTCGTAGCGAGTGAGCATGAGACTATGCGAAAGCTGAATCGTCTCCTTCGACTTCATACGAGGCGGTATGAAAACAGATACCGTAGCACCTTCCTGCGCAGTCAAAAGCCAACATCTGGTTTTGCCGGTCAATAGATTGTAGACATGCTGATTGCCGAGCAGAGGACCAGTCCCCACCTGCATGCGGGGCGTTTCCAAGTAACGATTGAGACAGACTATATCGTAGTGCGGACTAACGAGGAGCATATCGTCCGGCGCCACTCGCTGCTCGACAATCTTCGCCATCTCCCTCCAGGGCTCTCGCTGCGGAACGGTGTGGGCGTAAGCATAATTGACCAGTACGAAGAGAACATGACAGCAGACCAACAACCTGCCCGTCTGGCCCAGCCGCAGTAGCTTGAGAGCGGCTATGCCGGCCAATATATAGACAGCAGGTGCAGTTGAGATAAGGTATCGCGAGACTTCGATGGTCTTACGGTTGCCAGTGAGATCGAGAACCAATGCCACTGCTGCTGGTACCAGTGCCCAGCATAGCACGAAGATCAACTTGCGGCGGTAATTGATATCCGAAGCGAAGAAGGTGAATGGATAGTTTGTAGGGAAACTCGGCTCCTGCACCGTCAACCGCAGCCGCTCCCAAAGTCGTGCCAGTCTAGCGGAAAGTCGGCCAGGTCTGGCTGGAACAGTGCCTGTATTATTGCGACGCACTCTCTTGGGCTGGCTCGCCTTACCATCTGCCTTACGGGAGGGCGACTTGCGTTTCCAACCCGCCAGGATAACAGAGGAAGAAAGAGCGACACCGATGGTCACTAACAACCCGGCCGTCACATAGGCAGGTGCCGCGAATAACGCCACTCTGCCACCACAGAGGAAGCTCAGCCAGTTGATCGGTATACGCGAAAGTCCTTTCAGAGGCCAGAGGAGGGATGCCTCGCGAGAGACATAGAAGTTGTCCTTTATGCTCGCCGCCTGCATGAACATACCAAACCAGGGCATCCAGGCAAGCAGGAAAAGAAACCAACCACCCACCATCCAGGCAAACAGCTTGGCATTCCGCCGTTTCAGACAGTACCCGATTCCGAACAATCCATGGAACGCCAGCAAGAAGGCTCCCGTATAGTGACTATTGATCAGGGCGAAACTGGAGCCGGCGTAGGCGAGCAGCCAGAGCATCTTGATCGGCAACCGGCGCGACTCTTCCACGCTCCTTATCAGGAACCAGAACGAAAAACACGAGGCTGTGGCGCAGAGCGTCACGAGCGAATACATGCGCGCTTCTTGCCCGTAAGTAATGTCATAAGGCGAGACAGCCGCGAGCAAGAGCACAGCCAGTGCCACTCTCGAGTTGAATAGCTTTCTCGTGCCCAGATAGAGCACCGCCAATGATATCATCGAGAAGAACACAGACAGGGAGCGCACGGCAAAATCGCCAGTGCCGAAAAGAAGCATCCATCTGTTGAGCGCGATCGGGTAAAGCGGCGGACAAAGCGGATCTACCTGGCGGAAATTGTTCAGCACAGTGGAGATACTCTGCGGCTGACCGAGCGAGATGAGCAACTTCTGAGTGGGTGCGCTGTCCAGTGACGTGAACTTGATGCCGAAGGCATCGACCATGGTCTGATAAGCCTCATCCAACCAGAGGCTGTCGAAAGTCAGGCCCCAGAGGCGTAGAGCTAGCGCACAGAGGAAGACTATGGCGATGGCGTAGGCAGGAGAAAGACGTGCCGAGATTCGCCTGCTTACTGCTCGCGAAGTCTGACTCTCTCTTTCTAATCGGGTGCTTACAAGACTCATCGATGACTCCAACCTATTCCTGTCGTTCCCTTAACCTGTGACTGTAACGTTTGCCTGGCGCGTAAGGAACAGCCAGGGGTCCGGCATCAGACTTTCCGCTCATGATGTAATCGAAAGTCTGCGGGTTACCGAAAGTATCTTCGAGCGTCGGCACCGACTGGACCTTATAGCCTGGAATCCTGTACCACCCCCACATGCCGCACTTCTCCACCAGCACCGTCTGGCCGGGGAAGCCGCTTTTGAAGCGCGCGAAGTCTTTCTCACGGATAAGAATCGATTGCTGGATCGGCAAACCGTCGTATGCAGTGACAATCTTCGGATCGCATTTAACTATCTGTTGGGGCCAGAAAAAGGTGTCGACCGGTCTGCGCGAGTAGAAGATGCTCGAAGGAGCAAAAAGTCCGAACAGTCCAATTTGATCCTCAGTCCATCTGAGTTTTGAGCAAAGGGTTCTCAAATCTTTCTGCATGGAGGTGCAGAGAACGTGAAAGATTAGCGGAACCAGCACCGCCTGTGATATCGCCAGAGTGGTGGCGAGGAAGACGAAGCCCTGCTTTATTCTGTTCGACTTGAGAGCACGGAAGAATAACATGCCCCCGAGAGCCAGAGGAATAGCCGCCAGAATTGCCGC
>CAYTDR010000076.1:0-14654 GCA_964436185.1 uncultured Candidatus Obscuribacterales bacterium
GCAAGGGGAAGATTGACCACCCGGCGGCTCCTATTATATAACGAGATCCTGCACCTTCTTACCAGCGTAATTACCCCAGGTAGCCGTCATACATATATGAAACAGTTGGCTTGGGGAGAGCATCGGTGAGATTGACGGTCGACGGTGGTATGAAGTTCCTCCCGACGCCATTAAGCCGAAACTTAGCGTAATCGGCTCTAAACCGTCAACAACAAGAGGTAGCACTAAGATTTCGTCAGTCGATGAAGGCTACTACTCGCGCAGGTGCCGCGCTGGTTCCGACTAGCTTGAGAGGAAAAATGCCTAGTTTAAAACCTACAGGCGGCAATGAATCCAGGTTGACGAGCTGTTGCACGACGAAGAACTCTTTGTCTCTATGGGCAAAATGAGCATCCCAGATATGACTCTTGTCGCCCGTCTTCTTAAACTCAGCCACCATCACATGAAACGGTCTGTCCCATCCCAGAGCGTCAGTTCCGCCCACTTTTGCTCCGCTATCAGCGAGCCAGCTTGCTGATTCCCTGATCAGTCCGGGATAGTTGTATCTAACCGGATCGGTGAGCTCGTATTTATCGTGATCAGTGCGAATGAGAACCGCGTCCCCTGGCTGAATTTGATAATCGATTTTGTCGAGAGCGGCACGCAGATCGTCAACGGTAATGGCAGAACTGCTGCCCTTTTTTGCAGTCAGATCAAGCACCACTCCATTCATAAACAGCTCCTGGAGATCGATTTGCTCGACAGTACGTGAGCGGCTGCCACCACATGTGCTACCGTAGTGAAGTGGAGCATCCAGATGTGTGCCGAGGTGGCTCGAGATAGTAAGACTCTCTTCCGCCCAACCTTCGCCTTCCGGAAGATCTTCGTCGGCGCATCCAAATATCGCTTTCATGACGGTAGCGCCGGCAGCATTATCGACGAAGTCGACCGTGGGCGTTAGAATTCTTAAAAGCGGCTTCAGGACAGGGGGAAACGATGTTTCATCCACGACCTCCAGCGGCCGTGTCAGATCTATCAAACGGGTCATGTTACACTAGCTCCATTGGCGTCACCAAGTACCTCGGTACTAATCGACCAATTTTAGATACATTGGCCTCTCTAGTAGCAGATTGATTCCATGACAGCCAAAATTTTCACATTAGAAGAAGCACGTGCTCGGCTGCCTGTCGTGAGAGAGCTAATTTTGGCAGCAAAAGAGGATCTCGAGAATCTGGCAGATGATCTTCTCGATGCCAGGGAAAAATGCGATCGAGCAGAACGACGCATGAAGATCCGAGGTGAGAGTTTGGCGACGGATCTGGTCACAGGAACAGCAGGATTCGCAGAACCTGCGAGGAGTTCCCAACAGCTAGAAGATTATCCATCGGAGAACAGTGGCCACGTTTACGTGCAAGCAGCTGAGCGTTATGCCTCTATGGAAACCAATTACGTCACTAGATTGAAATACTGGATTGACCAGATAACCACTGATGGGGTTATTCTGCGGGACTTAGGCACGGGGTTGATCGACTTTCCCGCCCGCAAAGGGGACCTGGATTATCTCCTCTGTTGGCGCCTGGACGAGCCGGACATTGTCTTCTGGCACCTGAGGACCGAAGGATTCATCGGACGAAAGCCACTGGTCGTCTTAATCGAGTATTGATTTTGGCATTGTCTCAATAATAGGGCACCCGGAAATACGGTGTGTCCCTGACTTTAACAAGCTCGATGAGGCTATTTAGCGCAAAGAGTATCCTTTCATCAAATGCAAACGGCATCTGAGAACGTCCACACTGCTTGCTTCGGGTTCTATTTGGAGCGTTAATCTGCGTTCGAGCGAGTTCAAGTTCAACCAACCGTGGAAAGATGATACTGAATGGCCTTAGCGAAGAAAGTTCTTTGTCAGATCAGCGAGAATTTGAAAATCAAACCAAGACAGAACTGTCTTCGCCGACGCGCACCATAACATTCAAGCCTGGCGAAGTGGTATTCGGCAACTATCGGATCGAAGAAACAGTCGGCTCCGGCGGCGCCGGAGTTGTTTTCCGTGCTCACAATCTGTTGCTCGATCGAGTAGTGGCACTAAAACTACTTGCAGCAGATACGTCCCAACCTACACAGCTGGTTCGTTTTCAAAATGAAGCAAAGGCTCTAAGCAGGATCGACCACAGGAATGTGTCGAGTGTATTCGACTTCGGTCTTGGTGACGGTCAAACTCCCTACATCATCATGGAGTTCATCGAAGGCGAGACACTGGCCAGAGAGATTGAAAATCATGGTCCACTTGAACTGATCAGATTTCTTCAGATCTTTATGCAAGTTGCAGAAGGTCTGTCGCATGCACACAGCAAGAACGTCATCCATCGAGACTTGAAGTCGGCCAATATCGTCCTCACCTCCAGTCAAGACGAAATGCTTCGCGCCGTCATCGTCGATTTTGGCATTGCTCGAATCGAAAGCGAGAACTTACAATCCATGACTTCCACGGGCGTGTTCATCGGCAGCCCACTTTTTGCCAGCCCCGAACAAATTAGAGGCGAGAAGACGACAGTCACCACCGACATTTATTCACTCTGCTGCGTGATGTTTCACGCCCTGGTCGGCGAGCCGCCATTCTTGGGCGAGACAGTTCTCGAGATACTCTCCATGCACCAGACATCCCCGGTACCACCAATAGTCGGAGATCACATTCCCGATGATTTGAAACGAATGATCTACAAAGGTCTATCGAAGAAGCCCGAGGATAGGCAAGCTAGCGTGGGTGAGATCAGCGACACGCTAAGTAGCATCATTTCCAGTATGGTACCGGATACAAAGCGCCATGAGCCTACGGAAACGGCCCGGCTAATCCACCGGACCAAAGGCTTGATGTTATTCCTGGCAAGCTTAGTGATTATGGCTATCGTCTGCTGCTTGACGATTGATCAACGATACAAACCTAGTTCGACAAAGATTTCAACAGACTTTTCCAACTTTCCACTGATCGAAGCAAATATACTCGACGATCAGCATAACTATGAATCGCAGGTACGCAAGGCTGCATCTTACTTCGCAGCCCCCAAGAATCAACAGTCAGACGACTCTATAAAGTGGCAGCAAAAGATTGATGCAAGTCTAATCTCGCTCGAAAAGCAGAGCGATGGCTCGCATATAACTCCTCTCGCGTCACTTTGCAAACAGTTTGAACAGCAGCATCAAGCAGGAGAGCGAGAAGAACGAAACCGTACTGGGATCAGGATAATTCAGCAATGCTCGAGCAAAGAAGATGCAAAACAGATGGAACACTTTTTTTCCCTAACTGCCCGAACCTGCAAGAAGAAAGACGCCTCCGAAGCTGCCATCATTCAAAGTTTCGCTTGCGAGATTTTGAGACGACACCACCTCGTCAATTCCAAGAGAGGCGGAGAAGCATTTTTCAATACTGGAACGTATTGGGCGCAGGCAGACGATCCGAACGAGGCAAAAGCTGCATTTGAAGTTGCTCTTCCGATTTTGAAAGAATTCGACAGGGAGAAGATGTTTCACTGCCTCGTGAAGTTGGGAAACATCGACCTCAACCTTCAAGAATTTGCAGCGGCAGTTAGTCGGTACAAGCAGGCCGATGAGCTGGGCAAAACACTTCAACATCACAAGAGAAAACCTGTGGGACAGCTCTATGTCAATTGGTCCCGGGCTGAGCTTGCACTCGGAAATGCCAAAGAAGCAGAGAATCTTCTAAACAAGGCACTCCCGTACATAGAAGAAGGCGTGGCGGTCAATCCGGCTTGCGAACTGCTTACTGAACTTGGAACAACATCGATGCAAGCAGGTGAATACAATCGCGCCAGAGACTGGCTCAACCAAGCGCAGTCGATCTTTGAGCGAACGGGGAAGAGAAGCAAAGAGTCCGCTAAATGTCTGCTTCGGTTGGCACAAATCAATGAGCATTTGGGCAGTAATACAGACGCTCTCACTTATTTCAAAAAGGCAACAGAGCAGTTGATGAAAGATCCAGAGGTAGATAACCTGCAACTGGCGGAGGCGTATCTCGGCTTGGGCAAAGGTCTCCTTAGCGAGAAACGAGAGAAAGAGGGCAAGAACTGCTTGCACCGAGCAATAGAAATCTGCTCAAAGTTCGACGCTGATACAGCCAGGACCTTATCCGCTCTTTCAACAATGGGACAAGCTTTCGCCCAGCTCGAATCCACTGACGATGCCTTGAAGACCTTCAAAAAAGCAGAGACGCTTGCCGCCAAACTGAAAGATCCTGGAAAGGATCGGATTCTTGCAGACGTCTATGTAGACTGGGCTGACTGGCAACTTCAACTCGGTAATCTCAACGAATGCGAGCGGCTCTACAAGAAGGCTATACCTTATTGCTCAAATGTGAGAAAAAAGGATGTTCAAGGGCGCCTGGCAAAGTGCCGCAGTCTGCAGAAGAGAACGTAAAAAGCAGGAAGTTACCCGCTATTTTCCGAAGTATACTGCGCCGGCAGGTACCCCATCGACGGATACCGACACTCGCACAGTTTGATTGACACCAAATACCACTACTTCCGGTGGCACCGCAACTACCAGTTCCTCAGGAGACGCGCTGACCACCTTAGCTTTGAGCGAATTGAAGTAGACCTCATTTCCTTCCACCGCAGGAGAGAAATTGGCACCTTTGACTACCACCACATCCAGTGCACCCGGTGCACGAGGAGCAACAGAATATAGTTTAGGTGTCGACTCGACGGCCATGGAATATGGTTGACTCCACATCCCATGTGAGGACACCTTCACATCATGTTGTCCTGAAGGGAGATGAGCCGGCACCTTTACTGTCAAGGTCGTGTGACTGGAGTCGAGGACTTCCGCCTCGTTGCCACCAAAGGTGACGACGTTATCGCTGGCATTGGGGTTGAACCCGGAACCGTACAAGAGCAGGCGGCTGCCTTGTTGAACATTGGTTGGGTTGAGAGCTGACACCGCCGGCGCCACCTGTCCGTCAAGAGTCCAACTGATTGTTGCGCCCTTAGGCCCTTTGCCCTCGATTACGATTGTATTGACACCAAGCTGCACCTGACCGGACACATCCATGCTCACAGTATGCCGCTGAACATTGTTGTCATCGAGGAGCAAATCACCGACTGGATCTTCGAAGTGCTGCAGCCGCGATACATCTATGTCGCCAGCGAGAAACACGCGCAACCAGTAAAAACCTGGCGTCCCGTTGATACCGTTATGAATAACCACGGTCATCGGTCTATCCAAGTCCGATTCGTTGATCGTGAAAGAGCCACCGAACTTTTCAACGGACATATGGCTGGCGATATAGGGCCCGCCCTGCGCCATTTCCACCATCTGCGGTGCTGCAGAGGCAGACGGTGATTCGACAGAAGCAAAAATTAGAGTGGCAATCAAAGCTGCCACCATTCTCACTCTTCTGGTGCCTTTCATATCAGTTCCTCGTTTGCAAGCGGGAAGAAGCAGGAGGCGGAAAGCGCGAGGCGATTGCTTGCTTCCTAAAACTCTGCGACAAGACCGAAACTGGCAATCAAAATGATGAAAGTGAAATAGAGCAGGAAAAACCAAACCCATCGATTGATGATCTGTACTTCGCTCAGTTTCTCTGGTTTATTAGGTGCTGCCATCTCTTCTCATTCCCTGAATCTGCAATAACCGTTCGTACTCAAAATCGTAAGTTGGGTTACCAAATCACACTCAACTTTCCTTCCTTTCGCTCTCCGCCGGAGTTTCCTTTTCGCCCTCTTTGGCGGCTTCTCCAGCACGGCTGACATCTTTCAGCTGCGCCAGTGAAGTTTTGGCGGCTTCTGCTTTTGCCTCATCCTCACTGCGGTTTACGGCAGCAGTCTCGGCAGTTTCGGTTGAACTCGGAACCACTTTAATCACCGGCGTTTCGGCCGCAGGCGTAGAAAGAGCAACCGATACGACTCCTGAACTGGTGCTAGCGGTGGTGGCTATATTATCACCTTCGACTGCTTCCTTTTTCGGCTCGGCCGTAGCAACATCAACCTTAACAGGCTCGACCTTGGCCGGCTCAGTAGTAGGTTGGGGCGCTGCGGCAGCAGGAGGGGGAGTCGGAGAGGGAGGAGCTTTCGGTACCGCGGCGGGCACTGGTTTAGCCGCGGGAGCTGGTTTGGCGGCTTCAGTTTTGTCCAGCCTGGCAACGTATTCCACGAATTCCTGGGTCTCAGAAAGGAATCTCGATTTTTGCGGACGGGACAGCCACAACGCCATTACCCTTCTGCGATCGACAGTTTTCTTCAGACCAGGAGGTCTGGCTCCTAATAGGCGATCGCGAATCATTTTATTGCCTTCGCGGAAATAGCAGTCACCAATCTGGCAGCCACATATTACTACTCCCGAGGCACCGGCCTTGAGAGCCGCTTCCACCATCAACGGCTGGATCATTCCGCTGCATGGGAACTTAACCACCTTGACGTCCGGCATTCCGGATATCTGATCATTCTTGTCGAGCAAATCGCTGACTTCCGCCGCGCGCTCGCAGATGAGTGTGATTACTGTTTTTCCTTCTGCCATTTCGGTTACCTTCTACCGTTGTAAACAGTGCTGAATCTTGCCGTCTCTTTGGACATAACGCCAGTTAAATAAGCGATTAAGCTTTCTGAGTCTCGGCCAACTCTTTGATTTTCTTGGTCACTTCCGTATCGAGAAGATTGGGAAGATCGATAGCATCGAAAGCGCAGGCACCGACACAGACACCACATCCGGAGCATCTGTAGGCCTTTACCGTAGCCAGCATCTTGAATTTCGAGCCGGCTGGTGCGGGCACCATCTCAATACACTGATAAGGACAATCTCTCGAGCAGAACGTACAGCCGGTGCACTTCTCCAGTACAACCTCAGCCGCCTCTACTGGTTTTGATTTATAGAAGACCGGCAGCGGTATCAAACACAATACGAGAACGAAGAGCCCGAACCAGAACCAGAAAGGACCAGCACCCACCATATTGAGAAGCGCATAGGGCCAGAGGAAGAACAGATCGATCTCGGTAGCCGTAGGCTGCGTGTTCAAGTTTGCCATCTTGGTTTCGACGATCGGGTAAATGTACACGACCCCTAGGATGACGGCCATAAGAATGTAGTTGAGCGCTGGAGGCGGCGTGATCACAGGGCGTGTCATACGCACGTAGTGAATCCACAGCCCAAACAACAGCGTAAAGGATAGCCCGATGTGGATGAAGAGGAAGTTCGACAACGTCAGGTTGGTAACCGTTCTACCGTTGAGGAACCAGTGAGCCATCGGCTGTCCGATGACAGGGAAGGCCTCAAGCACCGAGACTGTCATACGTGTGAGCAATAGCGAGCGCTCATCCCAAATCAAATAATATCCAGTCTGACCAATAAACAAGACCATGAGAAAGAGCACGATTCCGGAAATCCACTGTACCCAGCGATACTGACGGAACCTGTCAGTAAACCAAACCCGCACCGCATGCAGTACTATCGCCACAACCATGGCGTCACCGGCGTAGCGGTGAACACCACGCACTACAGCTCCAAACGGAATGTTGTTGGTAATGTAGTCAACCGACGTAAAGGCGTTGACCAGGTTGTTGGAGAAATAAGCGTTGTCGATCGTAGGAACGTAGTAGGCAAATAACAACAGCCCGCTGAGGAAGAGCACGTACATGATGAACTGTGGCAGAGCACCATGGTAATACAACGGGTTGTACTTGCTGGTGACAGCCTTGTTCAACCAGTCCTCGATGACAAGAAAGCTCTTAGTGAAGACGTTCGTTTCCATAACTAAAGGTATCCCTTTCTCCTTAAACCGCTCCTCGTTCCTTGCGACCTTACGCGCTTACCGCGTCAAACTCAAACATGGCTCTATCAGCTTTCCTTGGCCGGCAACATCGTTTTCTCCGCCTCGTCAGCACTGCCGATCGCCATGATGGCTATGGCACCGAAGAACAAAGCGGCTCCAAGAGCCAATCCCCAAACATAGTCTCCGTGTTTCCCTTCTGCATTCTTCTGACCAAGATAATTGATGTGTTTTTCTTTTTGATCCTTGAAAAGTGCCATCAACCCGCAGAATGGTCCTTCCAGATGCAGTAACTTGATTGTGTGAGGGACGGCTTCACCTGTATGTTTCATATCAAGCTCGCCCCAGGGCATCATCAAACTGGCGCCTATGGTGATAACTGCAAAAACTAATACTAAGAAAGTGCGAATCGGGTTGTCCACTTTCAGTCCTCTCCTTTTCCTTGAGCTGTCTTCTCTTTCTGGTGAAGATTAGAGTAGATCTTTTCGAACAGATTGACGCGTTTTTTCAGCGTGCCTTTTTCCTTCTCTTCAATGTAGATCCAATATGTGTAGATTACGATAAAAAGGGACGTTAGACCGGCACCCAGAAGAAGCAAACCGACATGCGGGACGGTAAGCGACTCGTTGATCTTCCTGGTTCCTTCGAAAAACCAGGAGAGCGAGATCACTGATGCGACAAAGATTGCCAGTCGATACGAGAGTTTGACTTTCCTACCGGTTCTGGCCGGCGTAGCACCCTCACCGTCATGGCCGCAACACACATTAGAGGCTGTTACGCCGCCATTATTTTCAAGGTGTGTGTGCTCTTTTGTCATCATCTGCAAATATTCAGCGTTATTCTCGAGAGAATTACTTTTTGACCTCGACCTTGGCTTTGGACATTTGCACGGCTTTGACGTAGGTAATGATACCGAGGACCACTACCGCAGCGCTGCCCCACATCCACCACAGATCAACCTCAGGAACCGGTTTCGGATAGCCTGGTTTGAGTCCGTTGTATCGATCGGCCAAGGTGATGTAGTCGTACACCCACTTGTTCTGGATCATGAACTCCGCAGTGCCTTTGTAAACAGGAGCGCTAAGGTCAAAGGTGGGAACCATTTGAAATATCCAATCAGTTGCTGGAGCAGCAGTATTCTTGAGGGTATCCAGCTCCTTCATTGCTGCATCGCCGCCCGGGATTTTGGTGATCCAGGAATTCACTGCTGCAATAAAGTCAGTGTTGTACGGCATTTCAGGACCGTTGGAAACGAGTTTTCGAGTTACTGCTTCGAGTTTGTCGGCATTGGGAATTGACCAACTGGTCATCATATAACCCACACCCTGCATCATCGGCGGCAGGAACACTTCGGTCTTAGCCATGTAGTAGAAGGCGATGGCGAAGAATCCTTGCACAGCACCAACTACGGTCATGACGACAGCAGGCCGTACATTCCTTCCCCACTCTTTAGGATCTTTGCACTTCCAGATCAAGATGAGCTGCCAGAGTAGACCGATGTCCACGAGCCCATAGAGGAACGAGCGCCAGTAGGGTGGATCGTTGTGAATGTTGGCGACGTTGATGATGATCAGATAGGAAAAGATGATCCAGCAGGCTCCACCCATGATCGTAGTCATGAGAATGAAAGGACGCTTCATGATGTCCTTCTCCGGACCAGTCATCCAGGTGTCCAGGAAGGGCAGCAATATCACCGTGATTGGTATCACCATCGTAATCTCGGTCGCCACGACAGGCTCCAGATACTTGTACATCTGGTAAAGACCGAGGAAGTACCAGTCAGAAAGAATCGGCAGCGGTGTGACATCCGGGTCGGATCTTCTGCCCAGTGCGGCAGGAAGAATCAACGCCGTGACGATGAGCATGCCCATAACGACGCATCGCTTGATCCAGTTCAATGGCACCCTGGTGAAGTTGTTGCGATAGAAATAGATCTCAACGAGAATCAGAGGAATAAGCGAGAAGGCAAGGTGTAGCGAGAAGAAGCGAGTAATCGTCTCCTGCGTAATAGCGCCGCCTGCTCCGAGCAGAACTTCTGCGGTATTCCAGCCCAGGTGCAATGACTTGACGAGCGGCATGTAGTAGTCGCCCATGACCGGGAACTGGTCCATGTATGTTGGGAACGTAGCAAACACCTTGGTCGCCCAGAAGGCTCGCTGGTTCCAAATTAGAAGATATCCGGTCAATCCGGAGTACATTGAAAGTAGTAAGGTGACAAGAGCAAGAGCGATATTGATCTCTTTGCCGGGTTTGTAGTCCGCGTTTATAAACATCCGGAACATACGCATGGTGGCGGCAATGATCATGGCGTCCGCGCCATACTTATGCACCCCCCTGATTATGTTCCCGAATGGTATTTCCCACTGGATGGCCAGGATCGAATCATAGGCAGCGGCCTTGGAAGGCACGTACCACATGATCAAAACCAACCCGGTACCCATGACGGCGAACCAGACCAGATAGAAGATCGGACCAAGCGCGTAGAACGGATTGGTCTTCGCCTCCAACTGGTGGTGCTCGTCGAATATATCTATGTTCCTGATGCGAGTGTTGACGTAGTCGCTCGCTTGAGCAACCGCGCCCCAAAATCCACTCTTCGCTGTTGTACTACTAGGCAATTGAACCAGCCTCCAGACTCATCACTTGCAGTTTGTCACCATCACGTTTTATCTCGAACTTTCTTGGTGGGCGAGGAGCAGGGCCGGAAACGACCTTGCCGCCCTGAGCTATGTCATAGACACTCAAATGGCACGGACAGGCAAATACGGGGCCAGCCGGCTGGAAGTTATAACCCTTTGCGCATTCCACGGGATCTTTCACGAAGTTAAAAATGCAGCCAAGATGCGGGCAGATGCGACTGTAGGCAACGATATCATCGTTGGGCAATTTGACGATGAATCCAGGGATTGTACGAACCTCTTTCAACTCAGGGTTGTACTCGATGTACTTCTGGTTGAACATGAAAGGAATGCATGTCCAGGCGTCAGGGAAATCGGCCTCTGTAAAGGTTGGAATCGGTGGCTCTGCCAACGGCTGGTCAGATTTGCCCAAGATATCCAGTGGCGGAAGAGTGGGTCGCAAGAAGCGCAGGAAGGGCGAAGCAAGTAGCCCGAATGTGAGCGCTAATGGGATAGCTGCTACTGTTTTAACTAATGTTCTTCTCTTTACACCATCGCTCATTGTGGCCACCTTAATTTGTGCTGTCACTTAGATTGTAAAGTAGTTAACTCTCTTCCCGATCTACTTGTTGAGAAGATGATCCATTTGTATTAGCCGGCGCAGCGCTATCCGGCTTGGCCGGTTCGCTGCCAGGCTTAACTGGTTCGTCGCTCTTTTCACTCGTGCCGGCAGGCGCCACCTTTTGATTTTCAGGAGCAGCGCTCTTCTCCCCGTCAGGAGTCGTGGCAGGAGTGGCTGCCGGAGCATCGGCCGGAGCCGCCGCGCCTGCAGCTGGTGCGGTACCGGCTTGCGCCATTTCCAGAGCGAAGTTGGAATCTTCGTGGAAGTTTCTTACGTACTGAACCAGTTTCCAGATGTATGGAGCGTCAAACTTGATCTTCTTGGCTCGATCTTCTTTGCCAAGGAAGTTAGGCATGCCTTCCCATTTAATGCCATTGGCGATATGGTCGAAGAGCTGATCGTCGGTCCGATCGTAAAAACGGCTGAACTCGTTGAAGTTGGCCGGGGCCGGTTGCAAGACCAGACCCTTGTTGAGGTCTCCGTCACCGGCTCCACGCGCTCCGTGGCAAACAGCACAGTTGCCGCCGAAGACTACTTTGACCTCTCCTCGTTCTATTGTGGAAAGGAGGGGAACAGCAAGTGATCTGGTGTAAAAAACGAGATCCCATATCTGCCTGCGGCTCAGTTTGTCGTTGTAGGCCGTATGCTTGAAGGTCCGCTTCACCACTGGCTCGACGGCGACGTCAGAGGTACCAGAAAGGACTGGCATCTCAACATCTTTGCCTTCGCCGAAATTGATCGCCATGTATTGGTCTAGCGGTTTTCTCGCTCGCATCCACTCAGGATTAGTAAGGTCGACGTCGCATTTACCGGGGACGCCTTTGCCGTTGTCGCCGTGGCAAACAGCACAATTTTGCTGCTTCCAGTAGACGCCTCCGTCGGGAATCGACGGAGTGGCATCCGGGAATATAGCCTCGGCTCGTCCAACAGTACTCTCACGGCTGGCTAACTGATCGGCTTCCTTTTCGACGTTAAGGTTGCCGCAGGCGGTTAGTGCCACCAGTACTGGTGCGATACCGAACACCATTGAGGTGAGGTTGATCTGACGGGCGAATCGCTTTAATAGTTGAATCTTAGACATTTCCTTGATCGACTTTTGCGTAGGTCGGAGAGCTCCTCGACTTGTGATTTTAATAGTTAAAAAACGGAATCCACGAGAGTGAGGCATAGATGAATATTAGAACGAATGCAACCACTAGGAATGGTGGCGGTGGTCCCTCACCGATGCGATACTCGGAGACTTCTTCGTAATGTGGTTCTTCTTGCTTCGCAGGATCTGCCATGTCACTCTCTCCTAACCACTGGATTTAGCTGCACGTATTCTTTCCAATGCTTGTTTGGCACGTTCGCCGAGATATGCCTCGTCGCCGTCATCCATCATTTCAAATTTGGAGGCCTCGATATCCTCGAACTCTCCGTTGCCGAATGCCCACCACATTGCCACCACACCGACGATGAAGAAGACGATGCATACTCCAAAAGCTATATAAAGCCCGGTGTCGAGTGGTGCCTGGTTCAAGACGCAGTTAGGGCACATCTTTAGTGGTCTCCATGGTGTGGCTCGTAATCCTGTTCGGTGAGCTTCGGCAGTTTGATCTGCTGAATCTTATCTAACTGGTTGAGATTCTCAACTGTTGATTCCACATCCTCTTTGGGCAGCACTCCTCGTACCGTCTCCACTTTGCTCACCGAAGTCTCGGCATCCACTGGGAGAGTCTTGAGATAGGCTACTAGATACCAGCGTTCCTCTTCCGTGAGGACCAGTCCGAATCTGGGCATTCTCGTACCCACCACGCCTTCGGTCACGCGGTAGAACCACATTTCATCCGTGTACTGTTTGAAGAACGGGCGAGTGAAGTTCGCTGGTTTCTTCTCCAGTGAAAGCGAGTTCGGTCCGTTGCCTTTGCCATCCAAACCGTGGCAGGCAGCGCAATCCTGTGTATAAATTCCTCGTCCGGCGTTAGCAGCCGCATCAGCATTGGTGTCGACGTGCTTGCGTTCGGCCAGTTTTCTGCCAACCGGAGTGGTCGGCAAATATTCTTCCGGTGCTTCCACATACTTGTCCACCGAGCGCTTGTTGCCCAGGGTTTGAATGTACGACACCAGGTCATTCATGTCTCTTTCGGACAGATAACTGAATGAAGGCATGATCGAGCCAGGCTTCAAAGCTCTTGGCTGAATTAAGTGGGCCTTCTGCCATTCGGAAGGGAAGCGTCCACCTTCATTAGTAAGGTCCGGACCGTTTCTGGCAGTACCCAATTGGTGAGGAGTCTCGTATACATAATCACCCGCTTTGACCAGGGGACCGTATCCACGATCCTGAAGCCTGGTGAACTGAGTGTGGCAATAGAGACAACCTTCTCTTATATAGATACGTCGTCCGCGAGCCGGGTCTCCAACCTTTTCGACACCATAGTCATTGGCTGTCTTCGTCACCTTCGGATTGAACAGCACCATCGGCAATAGCACGGTGGAAAAGATGATGATGAAGAAGGTTGAGATGATACCAATGGCACCGAGTCGGTAACCGAAGCCATTCATTAGACTTTGACCTCCCGTGTTTTGGCCTTCACCTCTATTGGTCTAGGTGTGTAGAGGGTGCGGAATGTGTTGTATGCGAAGATGAACTGTCCAGTAACAATCATGATTCCACTGAACGCTCTCACCAACCAGTAAGGATAGAGGGTGTTGCTCCATTGATCGACCGGAATTCCCATCGACCAACCGGCAGACTGAACAAGTCCAGCAACGGTCAACGAGAAGTACATGATCAAGAAGCCGATGAACTTCAGCCAGTAGTGCATGCGAATCAAACCCTGACTGTGCCACTGCTTCCCGGTCAAACGAGGCAAGCTGTAATAGATTGATGCCGTCAGAATGAAAGAGAAGGTGCCAAGCAGCGCAGCATGCGCGTGTCCCACGACCCACTGAGTGAAGTGAATATACCAGTTGACCCATCGAGTAGCCTGGAACGGACCCTGCAAGCAGGTCATAAGGTAGAAGAGCGCAGACGTCATTGCAAATCTCAACGCCAGATCTTCAACTCCAAGCTGCCAACGACCTCTCATGGTCATGAAGAAGTTCGTCAACACTGTGAGAACAGGTACTAGAAGGAATATGGAGGAGATGACAGCGATTGCTTTCAACCACTCCGGTACAGGTGACTGCAGGATGTGGTGCGTTCCCGTCGGCGCGTAGAACAACGCGATACCCCAGAATCCCAACATGGAAAGACCATGGCTATATAGAGGAGCTTGGGTCAAACGAGGCAAGAGGTAATACATCATGCCGACACCGACGGTAGTGAACCACATACCGAGGATATTGTGTCCGTAGAACCAACCGACAATCGCGTCGTTCAAACCAGGCAGCGCTACGAATGTTCGCTGACCGATTATATAAACGAGAGGAAACCAAAATAGCGAGCCGAGGAAATACCAGAGCGAGACGTATAACTTTCTTACTCTTCTGTTCGCTACCGTCATTAGGACGTTGAATGTAATCGAACAGAGAGCAATGACTGCCATCACGTCAAGGATGGCGCCGAGCTCTGCGTATTCTCTTCCTTCGGTGTTGCCGTTGAGAAGAGTACAGAAGGCACCAATCATCAGGAGGTTCCAGGACCACATCGTCAAGTTGCCGAGGCGTTCGCTGAACAACTTGT
>CAYTDR010000077.1:0-2828 GCA_964436185.1 uncultured Candidatus Obscuribacterales bacterium
GAAGCGAAAAGAATTCTTAGGTACTTTTTAACTGCACCAACTATGGTGATGTTACATCTTCTCCACCTGCCTCAACGGACCGAACTCTCCACGCATAGACCTCTTTGACCCGACTTTCGAACTTCAAGCGTGCAAAGAGCACTGTCCTCTCGCCCCCTTAACAACCATTTTTTCGGTGGCAGTGCGGAGCGCCCGATCAACTAAAGTTCGTCTGTGCAGATTTGCTCGGTAATGTGCAGTAAATAGTCTCAGGTGTAACCGTGGCTCTATGAGTCCTAGCGCGACAGACGCGCAGAGCCACGGAAAGCGGATTCGAAACGTCTACCCGGAAGATCGGAACACACACCAAAGGACTACCAAGCATGTACATGCCAAGCATCCTAACAACTCGATCCACGATAGGGTCTTCTTTCATGTATTACTACAGCGCTTGTTACCACAGAGGAAGCTGGCCAAAAGTCGAACCTGAGCCTGAGAAACTTCATCCGATCTACCGAGGCAAGACAAAACTCGGTCATCGGCCCTGGAGAACGGTCTACCCACCGAGGCCGACGCTTCTAGAAAGCTTGTTGCAGTTGCTCAAACGAATAGCTCATAGAGCTGCTCGAGAGCACGGGAGCCCTGGCATTGAACAGAAATTGATCGACCTCATTGGAGCCGAGTTCGAGAGTTCTTCGACCGAGACTCTGCCAACTCGAGATGGAACTCGACGGCGAAGGCCACTTCGAAAATCCCAGCTAGAGAAGAGACGAGTCAAGCGCCTCAATCGCTGCTGGCGCAAATACGGAGTAACCGCACCACCCTTAACACCGAGAGCACGCTCTTGAAGTCTCCCATCGCGGTCAAACAGGTACTGGTCTAGCTATTGCGGAGTCGAAGCAGGAATTTATTCGAAGGACATTCGCATGAACTCGACAAACGTCAGCCTTCGCAGAATGATGCTCTTTTGCGACAACGACGGTCGGTCGGTGATCGTTCGCCCGCATCCGTGCAGGCAAAACAGCGTCTTCATAAGCAATGATGACGGCAAGACTTACTATGAGGTCCTCGTCAGGCATGCGACGGATGAGATCCTCGATTCCGGCGCGACCAGCGGATGGCATTCGCAAGAAACTGGTATTGACTGGCTCATCGAGGTCTACGAACCGCATCGTCAAGCCATCCATGTGATTCGCTTGTTCGTCTCGCGTGATGCACCTGAGATGACATTCGATGGTGCGAAGTTTACCAACAAACCATGTCCCCGCCAGATTGATGTGGTGCCAGTCCCAATGGAACGAACGGCCTCCGTCGTTCAAGGCGTAGGCGCACACATGTTTAGCTCCCCGAGCGGCAATTGCGTCCTCTACCATGAGGACAGTGCCTGGAGTTTCTCTTTCAGTCCGGACGGCGTTAAATTCTTCCAGATCCTCCTGACCGACTTCGGAGGTAGCTCCGATCAAACTCACCAATCCTCCACATTCGAAAGTCCGCACCACGGACAGACCTTCAATTTGCTGAGGGATTCAAACACTGTAATTCTCGATGGTGAGGTAATAGGACGGACGAGGGTTATCTCGAGAACCATCCCGGTTCCTGACGATACCAGCAAACCTTTCATCACAGCTTATGGCGACGAGTTCGTTTTGGACGAGCAGGTGCTGAAGAAGCATAATCTGACACCCGACGATGTCGTTGAGAACAAGCTGGGCAACATTCGTCGGCTGCACAATGGAGGACGACGCGCGATTCTCGTAATCGGTGGAGATATCCTGACCAGTAGCGAAGTACCTACCACGGTTGTATATGTACAGGCCCCCGTGGTGCGCGCTCCGCTGTACCTGTACCGTTTGGATAATGGCGATTTCGTCTACCTGAGCTTCGAAAAGTACGGGAGAATCTCCCGATACGACTGCCATACGGATTCAGTCAGGGTGTTCGTAGGACCTGCCGACAATCTCCGTCATGTTCCCGCTGACGAGATCGTCGCTGACTTCAACGGCTTGTACATCACTGTTAAAACCGACGAAGGGACGTTCGTCAACTATTCTCCCGACGAGCAGAACGCCGCTTCATGGAGAGGACTACTGCTCCAACAGCTAGATTTGAGCCAGTATCGTTTCATGGAAACGGACGATAGCGTCCGGATCAATCAGGCCGACTAGGAATCTCCGGGCGGTGCGAATCGCTCGGTTGGATGTGTAAGGCTTGATTGTGCCAATATCGTTGCCTTTGACTGTCAGGCAAGTTCGTCTGTGAGATTTGCTCGGCGTTCAGCAAACGATCGAACAGTACTTCACCGAAAGGACTAGTGCCAGATGATCAGCCTCATCAGAATCTCGCTGTACGGGATGATTTGCGCCCTCGTCATGTTCGCCGCCATCGCCGTCTTCGTCCCCGACTCGCTGCTGCTCGGGTTCGACGTCACCGGCATGGCCCTTTTGGTCTTCTTCTTCGCGATCCTGATCGGAACGACCGTGACCATGGGCATCCGCGATTTCACAGTCAATAGATATCCGGCTCTGGTGCCGACGAACCAGGCGGTCCGCTTTTTCCTGCGCGTCGTCGCGTTCCAGGCAGTGTTTCTGGGGTCGCTCTGCGGTGCCGAGCTGATGTTCCCCGGCGGGGTCATCATCACCAATGCAGTTCAAGCAAAGGTGACGATATTCGTGATTGGACTGGCGTTCGGGGCTCGCGGCTACCTCATGGACACGGCAAATCCGAGAAAGGTCGCCTGAGCTCATTGCCTCGCTAATGCCGGATGTGCTGTAGCCCTTGGAGGCGAGGAGCTGCGCAACACCGCGCCCCTGCTGAAATATAAACGACACCGAACCCGAATGGAGCAGCCG
>CAYTDR010000077.1:2838-11943 GCA_964436185.1 uncultured Candidatus Obscuribacterales bacterium
TACGCAACTCCTCGCCCGTGCTCAATTCTCTCCTACGCCGACGGCTGATGGATCAGCCGTTGGCACGCCCTGGCGCCCAAAAATCTACACGAGTCCATCGCCGTATAACTGGCACACCTTTGGACAAGACAGGCGCGGAAGCTGGTCGCTAAGACCCTGCTCCATTGCCTATTTTGTCGCTCTCGCTTGTTCCTATATATTCTAATACTATCTGGTTTCGCAGCAGACACAGCAGAATTGTCACCTCCCGAGCGGCTTGCCATGCAGCTATCTGACATTCGCCTCAGACACAGCACCTCCGCACCGCGAGCGATGCACGACATCGCAGGCAGTGCGAGAATGTCGTGACGTATGACGTATGACATTGCCCTATGGCGAAGATGTTTCCACCGCAGTCTTAATGGACTCTTGCTCTGCTGTAGGCGCGCGGTCCTACATTATCCATGGACGAGGCAGTGAGACGAAATCAGTGCAATCGAATGGCGGAGCATGACTAATGCATTTTTGTTAGTCAGACTTAGCGGCTCGGAATATCGAAACAGCAACTCACGTCAATTACGATCACACCTAAAATCTGCATTTCTACTCACTTACCTGAAAGATACATTTGAGAAGCAATAGCTCCTGTAACGATTTCTCAGTCGTGAAAGAGCTCTTGGTGTGATGGTTCATGAGTTTTGAAATGCTCCTGGTCGGTGTTAATGTGGTTCTTATATTCATCCCCTCACCCTTTCAGCCAAGCGACAACCAGAAAACCCAGCTAAATCACGATTTCCTACCCTGACGCTCTTTCACTGCGTCCCGTGGCCATGTAGCAGAAAACAAAAGTCGTGTCGCCGAGTTGCTGTAAAACGTCAAAAACAACCCGTCTTAAAGAACGGTTCAAATAGCAGAATCGAATTTCTGACTGTCTTCGTTGGATAACGTCCCAAGTATTTTTGAGACAGGTGCCATCTTCACCAAAGCAGGCACACCACGTCGCATAAGGGCCGGAACGCTGACTCGGTGTCAGCGCAGCAAATCTGGTCCGCGAGAGCGCCAAGGCGTAACTCGCCAGTCTCATTTCATGTACGGAGCACCAAGCCCGAGTTTGCTTCGAGCAGGTGCGATATTCTCTGGGGGGCACCCCAATGCGTCTTCTCACAACATGTTTTGCTGTGCTGGTGATTTCCGCCGGTCTGACCTCGGCCCAGGAATCGCCACGTCTCTTCTCCCTGCCGGCCAAGTCGTTCTCCGCCCCGGCCAAAGCTACACCCACCGAACGCTACCAGTTGCAGTACCGCGAGGTGGTCGAGTATCTGCTGCGCTTCTACAACAACCACGAGCGCATCGCATCGTTGCTCAAGCAGAGCCCGCCGGCCATGGCGACCGAAGCCGAGCGCGATGAGGCAATTCACAAGCTAATCGCCTCGCTCGACGATCGCTGGACCGTCTACCGTTCGCCCTCAGAGCTGACCGAAGCGAATCGCCGAGACGCCGTCGGTGACATCGCCTACGGTATCATGCTGGACGAGGTCAAGGACGGTTACGTAGTCGCCTACGTCAGCGGCGCATCACCCGCATACCGGGCAGGCATCAAGCGTGGTGACCGCATCGTTGCCATCGACGGACTGCCGATTAGCTACCTGCACAAAGACGTCGTCAAGTCCCTGCTCTACGGTCCGCCCGGCGACGTCACGGTGACGCTGCGAGTACAGGATCACCTGGTGGAAGTGCCGCTTCGTCTTGCCGCTTCAGGCGTGCGCATTGTCACCTCGTCGATCGTGGAAGGTGCCTGGTACTTCCACGTGCAGAGCTTCTCGTCCGACAAGATCTTGACCGAGTTCGCCGAGGAGGCGGAGAAGCTCAACAAGGCCAACGGCAGTCCTCGCGGCATCATCCTGGACCTGCGAGGCAATCACGGCGGGTACATGGAGTTTGCCTACCAGTTCGTCTCCATCTTCGTCCAAGAAGGCAAGATTGGCGAAACGGTTACGCGCTCTGGCCGGGTGCAGTCGCGCACCATTCTTGAAGCGCAGCCGATTGCGCCCACCCTGCTACGGCAGACAGCGGCCAACAAACGCCTGGTGAAGATTCTGCAGACCGCACCGCTGGTGGTACTGACGGACGGCTCCACCATTTCTGCCGGCGAGATGGTGGCCAGTGCGCTCAAGGGGACGAACCGGAGCACCCTGGTCGGTACCACGACCTGGGGCAAGGGCGTGTCGTTCCACTACATCAACCTGGTCGGTGGCGGCCAGTTGCAGCTTTGCACGGGAATCTTCGTCGGTCCCGACGGCTTCGACCACCGCAACAAGGGCGTGTCGCCGCACCAGGTCGTGGAACGCACATCCGGCAGTGCCGTGGACGCTCAGCTTGCCGCTGGTCTCAAGGCGCTCGACGTGAAGCGGGTGCCAGAACCGCGGGTAGTCGTTCCGCCGCCTCCGGTTCCGGACTACACCCTGTCCATCGTCCTGGTCGGGCTGGGTGTCCTGACGGTCATCGTGGTCGCAACGGTGGCTCACCGCCGCAGCAGCCGCCGCCGCCGTCCACGAAGCATCGACCGCAGCCTGGACCAGCAGTTCGCGGTCTGGGTGAAGCAGGTAGAGCCTGGCGACGCGATCACGGAGGATGAGGTGGTGGCAATTCTCCAGGCAGAGCTGGTAGAACCGTACGAGCCGGCCGACTGCTCCGCGCTCACCCTCAGCCACGACCACTTCATGGTGGGAGCGCCGTGCGACCGCTGCGACCACCTCCTTCAAGCCGGCGAAACGGTAGTCGAAGTACTGAGCGGCACCCGCACTGTTCTTTGCTGCACTGCATGCTGCAAGGTGCCTGCGCCGGCAATGGTGACTGACGACGACGAAGTGGAGTTGAAGGTTTGAAACCACGGCGATTGAAAACGCGGCGATGCTCACGGTCGCCGTGCTGGTCCGGGCGAGACTCACCAGTCATCTTCACAATGGCTAGAATCCGGCACACAACCGAGATTTCTAGCCATTTTCTCGCCCGACATACTACTATCCCATATCGTTTACCGGATCGTCGAATCAAAAGTCCAAAAGACGGGCGTGCCAGGCTGGAAGCCGCGACACGCCCGTTTCGTTCAATTGATGCGCTAAAACGGTTCGTTAGATCTTCGCCAGGACGATGTCGAAGGTGAATCGTTGGAGATTTTTGTTGATGTGGAGCAACCGGTGGCGCGCAACCATGGCGCACACACCGGTTCTGCGGTAGCTTGGGCGCAGGCGACAGTACAGCGATCACCAGTCAAACCACATAACCAATCGGATGTTGTCCGGCGTTGTGTCGCAGGCTGTCTCGATGAACGGAATCAGGGCATCGAATTCATCGAGCACCTCCCGATAGGGAAACTGGCGCAACTCATAGTCAGCAGGTATCGAACCGTCGCTGCGTCGACTCTGGATGTCGTATTCAGGCAGTTCATATCCTCGAGCACGCGAGCTGGCGATGGTTTCATCCGAATACTTCCGAGCCGGCTTCCAGACCAACTGGTCCAGGTCAAACCCCTTTATCTCGGACAGCAACACCCATGTGGCAGCCTCAAGATTCCATTCATAAGCAGCTTTCAGCTCCTCGCTGGCATCTTCAGGCACACCTCGCCACTTCGGGAGCAGCTCCGGCATGTCGTCATTGTTGCGAACACCAGTCAGAAAGGCCATGGTGTCGTAAGACTGCAAGTGGACATCATGATACCAATCAATCGGCGGCTCGGTGCGATTAGCTACCCGCGGAGGTTGCCCGGGAGCGTGAACATATTCCCATCGTCCGTCGGCATTCTTTTTCTCCACGAACAGATTCATAGCAGTACCCATAGCGGTACTCCTTTCGAAAATAAGACTTGGTAGTTATATCGGTCCAACACAACCGGGAGTTCCACGGTGGATCCACCGGCAGTGAGTCCCCAAGCGGACCGTTGTCGCTGAGCGGATTGGGATTTGCTCGAGCGTATGGGTCAGCTTTGTCCACGCCTCAAACATCGTAGGAACGCGAGCCGCTGCCTGCGACAGCCGCTTGCGGCCGAGGCGGTGTTTGGCGAGCGTGAGAACCACCTTTCCCTGCCTTGCTCACCAGGCGAATGGCACCGGTGCGCAAATTGAACGTGCAGCCCTCGGACAAGAACGAGACCATCACTTGACCGACGGAGAGCTTGCGCGGCTTTCCATGGGGTTGGTCATGTCGGGCCACGAAGACCTTCTTGGGCACGAAGAAGTTGGCACATCCTGCGCCGACTACCGTCGCCACATCGCCGTCGATGATGATGCCGGTGTCTTCGTCCAAACCGACTGCCAGGATGCCGTCCTTCAAGAGCGTTTGGTATGCCATCATGCGATTGTAGCGGTTTCGCTCCATGAAGTGAGTGTCAATCACCATTTTGCGAACCAGACCTAGTCCAAAACCAGTCACGAGCGACCCCTCAACCAGTTTGTGGTCCGCCATGCCATCGGCGACCATGTGGCGAGATTGACCAGCCGCACCGGCCGAAGAGCCCGCGATGAAACCGCCGCGCCTGTGATAACGCTGCAGTGCTCGCTTGCCCCTGGTGCCTAGAAGTTTGACCAGTCGGCTCTGATCGCCGCCCATCATGTAAATGCCGGTGGTTCCCCGCGGGATGGCGAAGGGCTCGGCGGGCAGAATCAGGTTGACTCTTTTGCAGCCCATTTTGCGAAACTCTTCCACAAGCCACTTGCCGTTCGCCTCGGCATCTTCACTGGCGTGCGGAATAACGAGAATAAAGGCGTCGTCGATACCTCCGGCCAATTCGATAAACGTATTGATGCAGGTATCTGCGGCACCACCAATTGCTAAAAGCTTGCCTTGACGAATTCGTTCCGACATAGTCGCGACCTTTATGATAAGCACCGAACTGTTGGTATCAAAGGCGGTGTGATGAACTAGTAAAGACAGCGAAAGCGGTTGCTGCCTGGCTAGATAGCTCTGAGCCTGAAATGAAACATCGAAAAACTGAGACAGCGTGCAACCATTGTTTGTCTGCTCGCTATCTGCGAATTCAAAGACAATTGATTGAAAGAAGGTTCTTGCTTGGAAGTGGAACTCTTCAGGTCCTGTTGGCGGAAAAATGATTACTTAGCCTATTCGAGTTCCTGTGCCAGATAAACCAAATTGGTTAAGCATTAGTTCAGCTAGCTCAATATCGGAAGAATCCCAGCAGTACACTCTTAGCGCAGCTATATACATGCGCGTTTAAATTACGGTTGCAGCAAACGGGTATAATCTAGGCGTTCGCCAGATTTGACCCACTAGAAAGCGATTCAAGTATCCGTCATGGCCAAAATTTTGATTGCAGAAGACGACAAAATGACAGCCAACATGATTTGCGAATTGGTCAAGTCCCTGGGTCACACGAGCGAGGTCGTCTACAACGGCGACGATTCCCTCGATCGTCTCAAGTTTTACGACTTCGACCTGGCCATACTCGACTGGCAGATGCCTGGCATGAGCGGCGTAGAAGTATGCAAAACCTATCGCCAAGCAGGCGGACGGGCTCCAATTCTCATGCTCACGGGCAAGGGAAACATAACCGATAAAGAACAAGGTTTTATCAGCGGCGCTGATGATTATTTGACCAAACCGTTCGACGTTCGTGAGTTGTCGGCTCGAATAAAGGCCCTGCTTCGACGTCCGGCTGATTATGTCGAACCGGCTGAATGCAATGAGGCTGGTATTGCCCTCGACTTCCAACAACATTGTCTGGTCGTTGACGGCAAAAGTATTACACTGCTACCCAAAGAGTTCGCAGTTCTGGAATTCTTGCTCCGGCATCCTGACCAGTTCTTCACTCCTGAAGTGCTGCTCAACAAGGTCTGGTCTTCTGAATCGGACGCTACGTTGGACGCTTTGAGAACATGCATCAAACGAATACGCAAGAAAGTCGATCCGGATGATGGTCCGTCGCTGATCGCAACGGTAAGGGGCTACGGGTACAAGCTCGATCTCGAGTCCCGGACGCAAAGAAAAACGAGTTCTGACAAGGCTTGACGAAAAAAGTAAGACTCTCGGGGCAATTGCATTAGAGTTTGCGTCAACAAGTTGGCCGTCCGGCGCGCCATGTAACATGCCACCATATGTAGTTCCATCAGTTATGATCCGCCGTCATATCCCAGATACGCGCTTAACAAGAGGCAGCGCCATCTTTAAAACCTTTCATCTGCAATCATTGGCCAGGTTGAATCAACCAAGTTTGAAGCCTTTTTCTTGACCACGCTGTTCCTGTCACAGTTCGCTTCTTCTGGCAGCATTCAGCGCTTGACTTCTTTTTGTCCGGTAATGCCCGATGAAAAGTCACAGATCAAATTGAGAACCAATAACAAGTAGAGACCTCAGGTTAACTCTAAGCAAAGTAGTAATATTGAGAAGAATTTTCTTCCTGGCCATTGTTAGAGTCTGAGCATCTTACTTCAGCACTCAAAAGATTCAAGTTCACACGGAAGCAAACTAGCTACACCTTGTCGTCACAACATCACCTTGGTTTCTGCCATGCACGGTGATGTTGTCGTAGACCGGAAAACGAGTGTATCCACCACCTGTACGCTTTCCTTCAACGCTTCGGCTTGAGGAGGCGAAGTTGGGTAGAGCCTCGGCACCTCAGCTAGAGCTTTTGTGAAATTGCCTGCTCACACAGCAGGAGTTACATGTTCAAAGCAATTGTTAGGGGCTACAAAGCCGGGATCTAACCTACAGGTGGATCATGAACAACACCAACCTGCGGCAGAGCCTCAAAAGGGTTCTTCTGCCGTTCTGGACCAGCTCGTCCCGATGGCGGGGATGGCGCTGGTTACTGCTTCTACTTGGCCTTCTGCTGGCCATCAGCTACGTCAACATCCGGGTCAGCTTTGCGGAACGCTCAGTCTTCACGGCGCTCGGAGCCAAGGACGGCCCGCAGTTCTGGCACAACCTGCTCATGTATGCGTGCGTGCTGGCAGCCAGCGTGCCGATCGTCGGCTCGTTCGGTTGGGTGAAAGCAAAACTCGAGATTGCATGGCGTGAGTGGCTCACCACGCACATTCTCGGGCGCTACATGAAAGATCGCCACTACATCAAGATCACAGCGGGGGTGGTCGACAACCCGGACGAGCGGGTACAGCAGGACATCACCTACTTCTGCACGGAGACGCTCACTCTCTTCCTGGCGGTGCTGGACAGCATCCTCGCCTTCCTGTCCTTCGTCACCATCCTGTACCTCATCTCACCGACACTGCTCGTGGTGGCAATCGGCTACTCGGCTCTCGGTACGATTGGTACGGTCCTGTTCGGCAGGCGCCTGGTGGGCATGCATTACGAACAGCAAAGGCTGGAAGCTGAGTTTCGCTACAACCTCGTTTACGTCCGCGACAACGCGGAATCCATCGGGCTGTACAACGGTGGCGAACGAGAGCTCAACTCGCTCAAGAGGCGCCTCGCGGCAGTTCTCACCAACCTCACCTGGATTGCTAGCTGGCAGCGCAACTTGACGCTGTTCAAGACCAGCTACGACTACAGCCTGCTCCTCATCCCCTCGCTGGTCGCAGCGCCGCTCTACCTCTCCGGGGAGATCCAGTTGGGCTTACTGGTGCAAGCCGGTACGTCCTTCGGGCGAGTGATTGGCGCGCTGTCGGTGGTGATTGGGCAATACCAGACTTTCGCCAGACTGTCTGCCATCGGCAGCCGTCTCTCGGGCTTCATCGGCGTAATCGAGGAGATGGAGCGACGCGGGCAATCGCCCCACACGCACATCGCTCCGCGACTGGCCCTGAAGAACGTCTCGATGCGGACGCCGGATGGGACTCAGGGGCTGGTCGCGAACCTCACCCTCGAGCTTCTGCCTGGCGAACGGTTGATTGTCACCGGTCCAAGCGGGGTAGGGAAGAGCTCTCTACTGCGAGCGATCGCCGGTACCTGGGAGATCAGCGCAGGTGAAATCCACAGGCCGGACCTTCCGGACATGATGGTTCTCCCACAAGAGGCCTACATGTCGCTGGAAAACCTCCGCGACCAGTTTACCTACCCGAGACTATCAGACCAGCCAACGATCTCGGATGCCGAGATTCAGGACGTTCTCAATCGGGTAAATCTCGGTGATTTGCCTGAGCGGATGGGCGGTTTCGACGCCTCGAAGCCGTGGAACGATATCCTCTCGCCGGGCATGAGACAACGTGTAGCGTTCGCCCGGCTATTGCTTTCCTCTCCGAAGCTCGTCCTGTTGGACGAAGCGACTTGCTCTCTCGACAAGAAGAGCGAGGAGCTGATGTACGATCTCGCCACCGCCACCGGTGCGACCATCGTATCCATCGCCCACCGAGAGTCCCTGGTTTCTTACCATCACAAAGTGCTTGAGTTGTTGCCTGGTGGCTCATGGTTGCTCACCAGCACGCTAGACAAGAAGGGCGACTAATGTCAGCCACAAATGCAAATGGCTTGCGCCGCCGGCTTCCATCGGCGACTGATTACAGCCTTCCCAGGGGTTTCGTCTTCGGTGCCGCCACTTCTGCCTACCAGGTTGAGGGCGCGGTGCACGAGGATGGTCGCGGCCCGTCAATCTGGGAGCCGTTTCTCTCGAAGCCCAAAGACCCGCCTTACGATTCGCCGGCAGTGGCTTGCGACCACTACCACCGTTATCGGGAAGACGTCGCCTTGATGCGGCAGCTCAACCTCAACGCCTACCGGTTCTCCGTGGCATGGCCGCGAATTATGCCCGCCGGCGATGGTAAGGTTAATCAGGCGGGTCTCGATTTTTACGACCGGCTCGTGGATGAGCTGCTGGCTAAGGGCATCGAACCATACCTGACGCTCTTCCACTGGGACCTGCCGCTGTCCCTGCAGAAGCGCCATCAGGGCTGGTTCGGGCGCCAGACGGCACTCAAGTTTGCCGACTACGCAACGGTGATGGTCAAGCGCCTGGGCGACCGCGTCAAGAAGTGGGCGACACTCAACGAGCCGGAAGTGATCATCGCCGGATACATCGGTGATGGGATGGCTCCGGCGATGAACCGACCTGATTCAGCCTATCGGGTCGGTCACCACTTGCTGCTCGGTCATGCGCTGGCAGTTCAGTCCATGCGTGCGGCACGCAGTGGTATTGACTGCGGTATCGTGCTCAACCTGGTT
>CAYTDR010000077.1:11953-14608 GCA_964436185.1 uncultured Candidatus Obscuribacterales bacterium
AGGCTGCTCGCGATGCCGCCCGAAATCGTTGGGTCATGAGCTTCTCCTGGTATCTCGACGCCCTGCTCAAGGGTTACTACCCGGAAAGCGTCGTAAAAGCCCTCGCCAAAGACAAGCCGGTCAAGCCGCTGGATATGAGCTTGATTGCGCAGTCCCTCGACTTCCTGGGTATCAACTACTACACTCGTTTCCTGGCAAACGCGGAAGGCAAGCTCGTCGAGCCGCCCGCCGTGCGCACGCAAATGGGTTGGGAGATGGTTCCCTCGGCGCTCAGTAAGATGCTCATCGACCTCCATCGTGAGTATCAGCTACCACCTATTTTCATTACCGAAAACGGCGCGGCGCTGGACGACACTGTCGAGCCCAACGGCCGAATCCGGGACCACGGGAGAATCGCATACATCGACAGCCACCTGAAGGCGCTTCGCACTGCCATCAAATCCGGTGTCGACGTTCGCGGCTATTTCGTCTGGAGCTTGATGGACAACCTCGAGTGGCCACTCGGCTACAAGAAGACGTTCGGTCTGATGCACGTGAACCGCAGCACGCTCGAACGGACCATCAAGGACAGCGGACTCTGGTACAGCCGCGTGATTGCGAGGAACAACCGCTGACGCTTGCGAAGGCAGCAAAACGGCAAAACGATAAACCATTCGGAGACAGTGGGCGACCTGCAAACCAGGCTCGTCCACTGTTCTCTTCTCGCTCGCTGAAAGTCACTGACTGACACGGTCTTGATGAAGACGAGTTCACCATCCTCATTCCGGCAATTTTTTTCCTTCAAGCTTTTATGGCATTTTATAGTACTATTGCTGACAACAGACCATCTCAAGGGCGGTGGTATCTCTTCCTCAGGCAGTGCAGGCTTGGCATTGTCTGAAGATTTCTCGGAACAACTCTGCAACGAGTCACGTTCGGAATTGGATTCCGGACGATCTTCAATGTCCCAGCTCCGTTGAAAAAAATCCACCTTCGACCATCGCGAAAGTGCGACACCACGTGCGATATCCAATTTTACTGTGAGACTAGCTAGTTCGAATATTGAGCAGATTCGACGCGAAAATTGTCTATCGTTTCATCGACTGGCAACCATACATGGCACTTTAATATCGTCGAAATTCAGGTCCATCCGGCTTCTCTGGACTTATGGTCTGGGAACAATACAGATTGGAAAACGCTCACAATTAATTTGTGCACCAATCTGCATTGAAATAGGGTGAATCTATAGTTCTCCCTGCTCCTCAGAAGTCCGTCGCCAGAAAGATTTTCTCGATTGTATTTGATCGATTCGTGTTCAGCATAATGCTGAGAGTGTTCTACGTGTTGCTCGTTCCATGCCGGAACTGGTTAGTTGTTAGCTCATATTCAATCTCACAAACGAAAGGGTTGGACCATGGACAAGACAACGTTTTTGAGCGGCGTTCGCGAAAATCAGCGCGACGTGGCGGAAGTCCTTTTCCGGGCACAAGAAGAAGGACTGCGGGTCTCGATCTCCGAAGATGGAACTTCTGGCTTAAACACCGGAACGATCTCTGAACTGCGGGTGGAGAACGAACGGCTGGTGATGAAAGTAGGAGGACGGAAGTACCGTCCCTTCTACGGTTTCTCGGTAAAGATTCTGGAGACTGCGGTTCGCGCGGATGTTTCGGAAACCGCCTTTCTGGAAAAGGTTCCGCAACGTCTGTTTGCCGAGGCAAAGTTCCTTCTGCAAGCGCAGAAGAACGGTCTGTGGGTTTTGATCAGGAAGGATGGTGTCGAGGGCGAGGCGACCGGACTGGTCTCGGATCTCCGGATGCAGGACGGTGAGCTGGTTTTCAGTTTAGATGGACATCAATACAAAAATCCCGACTCAGTCGCCATCCTTCCACAGGTCGCCATTCCGCAAAAGCAGGTGGTGAAGGAGCCCGACGAGATTCTCAAAGCTTGCAGCAGCAGACATTCCGCACCCGTGCAGGCTCTGCTCACCGCGCAAGCCGATGGGCTGAGAGTTTCGATCGAGGAAGACGGACAAAACAACTGGATCGTCGGCAGGATATCGGATGTCCGGCTGGAAGACGGCGAGGTCGTGTTCAAAGTGGAGGAGCGAGACTACAAGCCGGTCGGCAATTTCACTGTCGAGATTCTGGGACGACGGACTGTCCGACACTTGAGCGCGATTCTGCAGGCGATGAAACAAGACGGGCTAGTAAAGGACCTCATCAAAGCGCAGACAGAAGGACTGCGTGTCCGTGTCATGCAACTGGGAATTTCCACTGAAAGAGTTGGCCGTGTTTCGGATGTGCGGATTGAGCAAAACGGGAACTTCGAGTTCAAAATCGAGGGGATAGACTTTGGACAGTTCCGGCCCATCGCGGTCGACATCTTGGGACCTCACATCGAGCTGTGGGATCGCAAGGAAGTTCTGGAAAATGCCGGGGAAAACAGGGCTGCGGTAGAACTCCTTTACAAGGCGCAAGATGCCGACATTCCAGTCGTAGTTTCCGGCGGCGGAGTGTGTGGTACCTCAGTCGGATTAATTAAGGACATCAGGATAGTCAACGGCATGGTCGTGTTCGATGTCGGTGACTGGTTGTACCATGGCTTCAAAGGTTGCATCTCTGTCCGTCTTCTCGATTAGCCCGGAGAGAAACGGTCGTAGTCCTCGTCCGGTCCATT
>CAYTDR010000078.1:0-2760 GCA_964436185.1 uncultured Candidatus Obscuribacterales bacterium
GATTGAAAATGTGCCTGGAAGACATGCTCGAGCGGATGAGCGAACGTACAGGCATTCAAACCACCTTCAAGTGCGATTTTGACCTGCCCGACTTGCCCGACCCGGTCGGTTTGCACACCTTCCGAATCATTCAGGAAGCGCTCAACAACGTCGAGAAATACTCCGGTGCCTCCGACGTCTCTCTTTTCATTGAGCGACCGAGAGAAAAGGTCTTGAGGTTCATCCTCAACGATAACGGCAAAGGATTCGATACGGAACGAGACAACGCCGGCAGGACAGACGCAGGCGGCATGGGAATGGGCGGAATGCGCGAGAGAGCTGACTTGATTCGCTGCTTCTATCCCACCACCCTGGATGTAATGTCAAAGCCCGGCATGGGTTCGACCATCTCGCTGCAGTTAGAGCTGCCTTAGAAAATACGCGAACGGTCCGAGGGGCGGCCTTTGAACGGTTTCCGCTAGCTGCGAGAGTATCTGTAGTTCTTCTAATGTCAAAGGACTTATATAGCGGAACGTAGACCCGATGCTGTCGTCTTCTGGTTGGCTGATGTTATCGGAGCTAGCGGAATATCAAAAGTTTTGAAAAGATTTTCTCTGGAATTGGACGCGAAGATGGTAATGAACAGCCAGCCTTCATCGTTTTATACGCACTTTTGATATAGAGAAAACGCGAATTCACTTCTTGTCATCCCGCGGACTATTATAAAAACAGCGACTGCTACCAATCGATCGGAGACAGAGATGGAACCTGCCCGCCAGCCCAATTCCAAAAGAGTCATTCCGTTGAGCAAGGCTCAGGGGAACCCGGTCTCTTCGCTAAAACAGGGCAAACATGCACGCAGAGTAAAAATCGGCAGAATTTTGTTGGATGCTGGTTTACTCGCTGCTGAAGATCTTTATGATTCGCTGGAGAAAGCCCAGAAAGCCGATCAACCGATCGGCAAAATTCTCACGCAAACCGCTTTGATCTCCGAGAAGAATCTGCAGTCCGCACTGCTTGCGCAGTCGATGATTCAGGAAGGGGTCGTCGATGAGCGAATTGCTATCCAGGCACTGAAGTTATCCGCGCAGACGGGTCAATCGTTTGGCGATATGTTGAATCTGAAGCGCGCAGAGAGCGAAAGCGCGAGTCTGTCTCTCGATCAATTGGTGGTCGAATCCGGCATGGTTTCTGTCTCGCTTCTCCAGGAAGCGAAGAAAAAGAGCGCCGAATCGGGCATTCCAATCGGACAGTGCCTGGTTGTGATTCATGCGATAACTTTTACTCATCTCAATCAAACTTTCGAGTGCTTACGACTGTTCAATCAAGGCGTTCTCTCAAGAGCCGCTACAGTCAAAGTGCTTTCCATGGTGAAGAAAGACAATGTCGATCTAGCATGGGTTTTGAAACGACAAAAAATTACACCCAGAGCGACTGGATCTAGTTTCCGCATAGGCGATCTGCTCACCGCGGGCTCGGTTATTACTGAAAAGGATAATCTCGCTGCAGTGGAGCAAGCCTATATGGAAAAACGCCTTATAGGCGAAATTCTGGTCGATGCTGGTTTGCTGACTGCAGGTATGCTCACCGAGGCACTGGAACTTCAAAGTCTAGTGGTTAAAGATGTCCTCGAAAAAGAGGAAGCCGGCGCAGTAATCAGGCAGTCGATTGAAGAAAAGCAGACCATCTCCGATGTGTGCCGCGTTCGGGGCTCCTTCAGAGATGATGCAGAAACAGCAGCCACCGCACTTGATCTTCTCATCAAGGCGAGGCTGATCGAAACAGATGTTGTGCCACAAGCAATGAGCCGTCAGGCGCGTTATTCAATGGATGCATTGAAGTCACTTGTGGCATCGGATGTGATAAACAAAAGTATTTGTCGGGCAGCAATCGAATGCGCGCGTTTGGTCGCATGTGGTGGGATGACTCCGCAAGAAGCGGTGCGCACTCTTTACCACTGCGACCGTTCGCGTTGCGATTACAACGAGGCAATCAAAGAACTCGGTCTGGAATTGCGCCCGGCAGAAGAGATCCAGAGACAGGCTCAATCGGACTGGCATAAGAGACTTCCCGATTGGTCCAAATCTCCGGAGCTCAGAATGGCTGTGGTAGCAGTCCTGATTGGTGGGCTCGGTGCGGGACTGGTATCGATGCTCTTTCCAACTTTGCTCGCTGGATACAGCATTCTTTCAATAATCTTCGCTGTCGGACTTGTGTTCTTCACGCTCGGCCGAAGTTGGGAAACCCGCAGCAAAGCTCGCAGACAGCAAATTCGACAGGAGCAGGAGCTCTCGCAACAGACACTCTCCAGACTGTCAAAAATCAAGAATACGAACGATTAGGACAGCAAGACAAGATTTACTAAAGACCGCTCCCAATTACGAGGTACGCACTGCGTACCTCGTAATCACTTCTAGAGAATTAGTTGTAACAGCAATCACTGGGTACGAAGTTGACCCACGAGCAGCAACTAAAACTGTCGTCCACATCGGGTAACAAGATTTAGGAGGGCCGCGTAGTACTAGGTGTTATAAGAGAGCTGGACCGGAAACTGGAACGAAGGTGGGGTGTGGTTTTCACCACCTTCGTCCAATTTTTTGACTCTCTGTTTCCAGAGAATGGAGTCACCCTCTAGTGAATAGAGGATGCCTTAGCTTTTCTTCTTGGTGTCAGGCTCCGGACTCGTCGGGGTAGTCGTTGAGCCGCTGTTCGCCGAAGGTTCCGTTGTCGCGGGTGAACCACTATTGGTGGCAGATGCGGCGGGCGGGCTGCCGTCCGTCT
>CAYTDR010000078.1:2860-14565 GCA_964436185.1 uncultured Candidatus Obscuribacterales bacterium
TCGGAGTAGTGCTGCCGTCCGTCTTCGGAGTGGCGCTGCCGTCCGTCTTCGGAGTAGTGCTGCCGTCCGTCTTCGGAGTAGTGCTGCCGTCCGTCTTCGGAGTGGCGCTGCCGTCCGTCTTCGGAGTGGCGCTGCCGTCCGTCTTGCCACTGCCTTTCGTATTGTCCGGCTGAGGGGTGGGCGGTGTCGGAGGCGTGGGCGGCGTCGGTGGTGTGGGCGGAGGCGGCGGAGCCGGCTCCCATTTGAACTTCACTTCTCGACCTTTCGTAGTCGGGAACTTGACGAAATTCACCACCTCAGGACCTTCGAAGACAAACCGGCTGGGGTCAAGCGCCTTGGGCAAGTCAATCGGCTTCTCCAGGTCCTTGATGTCGTCGGTGCCATAGCTTCGACGAGTACCAGTTTTCACTACCTGACCCCAGGGGGCGAGGATGTGCATGTCTCTGGAGCTGCTGTAGGAGTAACCGTTGCTGTAGACGATGCGCGAAGGCAGATCCTTGCCTGAGTCGAACTCGATTGTTCGGCTCTTGATGCTGGTGTCGCCCGGATGCATGTAGTCGAACTCCTCGACGGAGCTGAGCTCGAAGTTCATCACACCATCAGCGGTCGGTGCTTTGTCGGTACGCACCCAGACTTGTTTCCAGAGAATTTGCCCACCGCCTGTGGTGCTGTTGGCACCGGCTCCGTAGACCTCGAGAGTAATCCTGTCCTTGTCGACAGTCCACTCCTTGAGGCGTTCGCCGGTCTTGGAATAGACCAGGACACTGCCGCCGACATCTTTCGAGAGCTGGTACTTCATGCGCACCGTATCGGTGCCCGGGAAGTACACTTCAACTGCCGTCTTCTCCCAGGACGAGTCACTCTCGGTGACCTTGTGGGTGGCGACACCCTTGCCGTCGTGGTAGAGAGTCTCCTTGTAGGCGGCGTAGCTGCGACTGTAGGTCTTTTGGACCGTGAACAGGCTGCCGTCTTCGCGGAACGCTTCCTCACGGACGAGGTCGCCGAAAGAGTTGTGCTGAAGCCGGCGGCTGACAGTCTGCCCATCGTTGAAGAACACATCGGTCTGGTAGGCGCGCCCATCGTCCATGCGACGACCATATTTTACGCGCAAACCTTTTTCCGAGTAGACAGTATGCGAGAGGTACGACTTGCCGTCCGTTTGGAACAGCGCTTCGCTCTTCAGCACGCCCTCGGTTTGACCCTCGGCAGGTGGATAGAATTCGAGCAGGCGCCAGACGGTAAAGTCCGGACGGTAGTAGACCAGGCGAGACGAGCCGTCCGGGAGGACTGTTCGCTCTTCGACCGGGGTTACACCGTCGCCGGCGAACTTCACGATACGAGTGATGCTCGATTTACCATCCTTTTGAATGAATGTAGTCTCGCCCGTGCGTTCCGGGAAGGGGTTCTTCAGGGGCGCTTCGTCAGTTCGCGAGCAGCCGGAGAGAAAAATTAGTCCGGCAAGCGGTACAAACAGTAGAAGATATTTGTAGGTCTTCATCGGCCTTCCTCGCTTTTGCGAGCATCGCTTTCTGAAAGGTCCGTGCTTAGACGGTACGAAGAAAGGAAACGTCCGAGCCAGCCTGAACCGGCTCGGACGCTTCGAAATTGGAGAGACGTTCGTCAATGGGAGAAGTGGGAGGACCCGTCTCCGGTCTTACTGGTCGTCGTCTTCCTCCGGGTCATCACCCGGAACCAGGTCAGGATCTTCCGGAACGAACGACTGTACTCCTGCCGGCTTGGCAGTCGGTTCGGCGGCTGGTTCGGTCACCGGCTCCGCGGCTGGCTCGACGGGAGCAATTCCCATGGGGACCGCCGGCAAGTTCGCAGGCGGGGTCATCGTCTTGAACCGCTCACGCAGGGTTTCGATCATCTCGAGCGCGTTGCGGTCGACCGAAGCCGCCGCCCGCCGCGGAGAGATGCCGGCCCGCACGAGCCCCCAGTAGGCCAGGGTGGCAGCCGCAGCGACGTAGGTGGCGTACATATCGCCGGAGTCGGTGGGCATATCCGAACGACCGGACATGAGAATGCGGGTCAGCTTGTCCACCTTCGATTGACGATGCTCCGTCCAGTTGATCACCTGACGCGTGGTCGCACCGCCCATGGACTCGAGCGGCGTGTCCATCAGCGCTCGTGCCACCACCGGCGCCATCGTCTTGATGTCTTCGACCGGGATGCGAATGGTGGTTCGCCTCTTGGGGTTCTCGTCCTTCCAGACGATTTCAGTCGGGATGGTGCCCACCGCCTGGTCAGCCAAAAGCCGGCACTGACGCGCCTCCTTATGGAAACCGATGACGTCCAGGGCAGCAGCGACGATATAAGCCCTGATGTAGTCCGGCGGGTGAGGCCAGAACTCGATAGTGCGCTGCCCGTTCGACATCTCGCGATAGCCGAAGTAGGAGCTCGTGCGCAGAAGCTTCTCGTTGTTGAACACGCCCTCGCGGCGGGAGTTGAACGCCGAGAAGGTGGAGAGCATGTTGTACAGGTAGGCGGGGCCGGAGAGCAGGATACCGCCGGAGATGTCAGCGTCCACCTCGCCGATCGTGTCGGCGAAGAACTTCACCATCAGGTCAGCCATCCGAACAGAGGCCTTGCCGATCTGCACCTTGTCCTTGGAGAGCTTCACCGCGCCCGAGGTGATCGACTCGCTGATGGAGCGGGCAACCGCCATCGTCAACTCATCAGCCAGACCGTCGACATCGGCGAAGATGTCGTGGCGGAACTCATGCATATAAAGGACCAGCATGAGGGAGATGATGTTGCGTTCGTCGTGCGGCACCTCGATGGCGTGGGCGCCGATGGGACCGCGAGTGCCGGGAAGCGTAGCCGGACCCTGGTCCGAGAAGCGAGCGACGAAGACGTTGCCGACGGCGTACTTGCTCGTCTTCAACATCTCCTGCAGGTGGAACGCCTGCCGGACGGAGAAGACGACCGCGTCGAGCTGCTTGTAGTTACCCGACCGGACCTGCCCGAAGGCGTCAGTCCAGATACGCAGCACGGAGAGAATTTGAATCAGCTCTTCGTCCAGCACCTCGATGGCGGCTTCCAGCAGCCTGGACTCGCTCACCCGCGGGTTCTGGTTGACGAGCACCGCGAGAACTCGAGGCAGCGTCTCATGATAAAGATGACGGAGCTGGGAGAGCTGGTGCTCCAGGCTGAGGATGGCGGGCCGGAGGTCCACTTGATCGTTAGCCAGATGCTCTTTGGCCCACGTCACCTTGTCGACGTGGTCATCGAACCGTTCGGCGACGATGGCATCGTATTTGCCATCCTCGATCTTGAGGCGAATGCCCTCGGCGGCCGCAAAAAGAGTCGCATCGACTCCGGTCTCCAGGACGTCGGGGAGTGGTGCAAGAACTGCTGCCGGCGACGCGCCACCCTCAATCAGCAAACCGGGAGTAAAACCCAGGACGATCGAGCCCTCCTCCTTCTCGTCCTCTTCGTCCTCCTTGCTATACTTCTTTTCCATACGGGCCAGGGAGCGAATGACGGCTTCTTCCACTGTCGGGAACTTGAAGTTCTCGTCACCGTAACCTGGGCAGATCACCATGTGGGTTCGGCAGCAAGGGGAGCCCTTCTTCTTTTGGAAGAGGTGCTTCCGACCTTTTGGCGTAATGTCGAGCGTGAGCACAGGCTTAGCCATTTAGCTTGCTCCTTCTACGTGTTTGGACTGGATTGCAGAGAAGCAAAAGCTTTCAAGGCTGGAGCGAAAACGAACTAGCGATCGCAAAGCTGGCGGATAGCGCGGGTCATGCGCTCGGCCAGAAGATTGACGGAAGGCATCTCGCGATACTCGGGAATGTCGAGGCGCAGGTAACGCCCTACTGGTGCGGTGGGCGTGATTACCGGAGTGCCGTCTTGCAGAATGCGTTTGAGCTTGGCGGGCGTGACACCGGGCAGATCCACCTGGAACGAGATGATGGAAGGAACCAGAGGAACATTCTCTGCCTCGGACAGAACGCGCAGAGAGGGAACGTCCGCCAGGGCACGCAGGACTTGCTCTCGTTTCTTTCTCACGATAGCCAGCTGATTATCTCTGCGTTCCTGAATGTTCTCACCCTTGCCGCGGTGGTAGAAGCTCATCATGGCGACGTGCATTGCCACCACTTCCGGTATCGCGACGGCACTCTCTCTGAACATCCATTCCGGCAAGCTCTCTTCAAAGCGAGGCTCCAACTGGAAGCGAGCCAGGCAGGGCAGACGCAGGTCCGGTTGCGATCGAGCAATCTTGACGAACGCCTCCACGTGCTCTTCGCGCATGGCAATCACCGAAGCGGTGAGGATACCGCCCAGTGCCTTGGCGGCGCTGAACACGTAGGCGTCGCAGTAGCTGAGCGGCGCCGTCATCGTTTGCATGTCCATCCGTCCCATGCCCTGGACGTCGTCGACTAGATAGAAGAGGTTGTAGCCATCGCTCCTGAGCTCATCGACTAGAGCGCCGATTTCACGAACAGGCAGGATACGACCGGTCTTAGTCACCGTGGGCACGACGATGCAGCCTTGGTTGCCGTCTTTGGGCTGAGCGAGAACCGCCGAGCGCAGGGCATCCAGCAAAGCGACGTTATCGAGCGAGGCGATGTCGACAATCTTTGATGTCAGGCTCGCCCCTTGCGGGTAAGGCATCGCCGGTCCAGCCTGGAAGAACAAGCGGCTGGTGGGGAAGAACATGACGTTCTCGATCGCGTTGGGGTCTTCTCCCTTGAGCACGTAGCTGACAAGCGAGCCTTCCTCTGAGGTGGTGATGGAGAAGATGTGCTCGTCACGCGCTTCGGCTGTCAGGCGTGCTTCCGGATGCCTGCCCAGATGGGCGAAGATCCTCGTGGCCAGGAGAATGGCGGCTGTTCCTGAGGCTTCCAGGATGACGGGCGCGCTCTCGGGCAGCGACAGCAGGCGGCGGACCCACCAGCGAAGGTACTGGGTCTGATCCGTATAATAATAGTTGAGGTCGTCCAGATTGGATTCGGACAGGAACCTGCGCACTACTTCGATGCTTGTGGAAGCAGGAGCCGCCACAGTGGTCGTCGGTGACGCAATGGTCGCACCAGCCCACCAGTTGGCGAACTTCTTCGACCAGGAAACTCCGTGTACGGGTACGCTAGAGATATGTTCCGGTAATGGCAGGAACAAAGTAGGGTCGAATCTTTTCATAGGGTCTCCGTTTTCCTGATAGAGAAGAGGCGATGACTCGTGACTCGAGCCGGCTTTGCTCCCGCGGGAGCGTCGCTGCTGTGGGCAAAAAGCAGTGAAAAAAACAAGAGCAGGGGTCATAACGACCCCTGCTCTTGCGAAACTTCAGTTCGACCTTACCTTAGGCCTTCTTGACCTTGGCGGGCTTGGCCGGCTTGTCGTAAGCCTGCAGGATGGGCGAATCCTGGACGCCCTCGAGCTGCTTGAACTTGCCTGCGGCAACCAGCTTGGCCAGTTTCACCGAGACGTAGAAGTCGGCGTCCGTCGGACGGGAGCCGCGGATCTCGTGGGTTAGCTGACGGCAGAGCACGTCAGCAGCCAGGACCGTGGCCTCGTCACCGAGCTCGGAAGCGTGCAAGCACGTCACGAGCATGGTGATCGTCTTCTGAACGTCGGCCGACAGCGAGATCATCCGCTGCTGACGGTCAGCCAGCTTGAGCTGGTAGGTCAGCATGGCGAAGTGGACCTGGCGCATCAGCTTGCGGAAGCGCTTGAGAGCGAAGGTCACGTGGCCCTGCAGCTTGCGGTCCAGACCGGCGACTTTCGTCGAGCCGGCACCGTTGAGCAAGCCCCAGAGGGTCCACATGCCGACGCGAACCAGGGCACCCTTGGCCTTCCACGCATGAACCGGGTTGTACGGCTTGAAGCCCTTGATCTTGGCGAAGGGAGCCATGTACTTCATGCCATGCTCTTTCACCAGACCCTTGAACTCCGCCATGCCCAACATCTCGTTCTCGCCCTCGTAGATCGAGGGGGCGATGAAGTCGTGGATGTTGTCGCCGATCAGGTGGCCTTCCAGGAAGGACCGCCCGCCGTGCGTCTTGAGCGACATGATGGTGGCGTCGAGCAGCGCGTCGGCACCGAAGATCTTGGCGACGATGCACTCCAACTCGCCTCGATAGCCCTCATCCAGGAGCGAGGAACCCCAGAGGACGAGCGCGTCGGCGCCGACAATCATGGAAGCGATCTTGCCGATGCGCTTCTGCACCAGCTCCCGCGTGCCGATGGCTTCGCCATAGGTCTCGCGGAAATCGGCCCAGGGCATGATGCTCTTCAGGAGGATGCGCATGGTGCCGGCGGCGTTGGCGCAGAGCGCCACGCGACCGCGGTTGAGACCGTGGTAAGCAACGGTGAGACCATCGCCGACCGTCGGAATCAGGAGCCGCGAGACCGGAACCTTGAAGTTGTTGAAGATCATGCCGCAGTTGTGGATGTGCTTGACGGCGTGGATGCCGTAGCGGTCGAGCTGGAAGTCCTCGCCTTCGGCGTCCGGCAGATCGACGATCAGCACCGTCGGGCGAGCCCGTTCCATGTCCTCGATGATCAGCTCGATGAAGACCGGGTTGTCCTTGGCGAAGGCGGTGAGCGTCTCCACCGTGGGCAGGTCCTTGCCCTTGATGCGCTCGATGGCCTCTTCCAGAACCTTCTTGTACTCACCCTTCTTGCCCTTCGGCAGCTCGTAGAGGGTGGCTTCCGGCGGCAGATCCTTGCCCTTCACCATCACCACCAGACCGACGGTGCGGCCCGGCTGGACGTTGGAGATGAAGAGCTTGCGACCGTTGACCACGTAGTGGTCGCCGTCGCGGTGAGCGGTGGTCTTCAGCGCCGTGAGGTCGGACCCGGCACCCGGCTCGGTGAGAGCGAAGGCCGAGAGACGCTCGCCGGACGCCAGCTTGGGCAGAACTTCCGCCTTCAGCTCTTCGGTGGCGAACCCTTCCAGCGGGTCGACGGCACCGATGCACTCGTGAATCGAGTTCATGCCGGCGATGGTCGGATCGACCTCAGCCGCGAAGCGGGTGATGAAGGGCATGAAGTCGACCAGCTTGGCGCCGGAGCCACCGTACTTGGTGTCGACCAGCAAGCCCCAGTAACCGGCCTTGGCCAGGTCGTTGACGACCTGATCCGTGACCTTGTTGTCCGGACCGAAGAGGGTGCCGTCCTTCAGGTGCTTCTTACCGACAGCGATGCAGCGGTCGAAGACGTCGAGGTACGCGGGGCGTCCCTGCGGCTTGCCCTGACGGCGGAAAAGATTAACGGGGGTCTTGCCGGACCACAGGGCGCGGTGGACGGGGCTGTTCACCGTGCGGAACTTCGGCTCGTAGGTCAGTTCGACGAGGTCGTCACCACGGTCCAGCTGACCGGTCTTCTTAACTTCCTCAGCGCTCTTGCCGGCTCCCTTGAGGATCTCTTCGGCAAGGTTATCATCCTGCCCAGGCTTGACGGGCATGCGAGTGTTATTGCTCATTAGATTGGTCCTTCCGGGTCAGTAAGCACCTTCGGGCGGCACTCAACTGATCGGTTGATGATGTGCAGCAGTAAATGTCTTGGAATGGTGAATAGAACCGCCGGAGACTTTTTCCGGCGGTCCGATGCGTTTGATTGGAAGGGACGGATCGCTCACGCCGCCTTCCTTAAGGAATCAGTCTTACACGTCCTTGCCGCAGTGCTCGCACTTCTTCAGGTTGGCGCTGCAGCTCGAGCAGTAAGACCGGGTCCAGTCAATCAGCGTGTTGCAATTGCCCTGGCAGGGCACGGGCGGAAGCATGACACTGGCGGACAGGTTGGGCACTGCATGGTCGGGTCCTTCGATTCGTTGTCGTTCAGTTCAGTCGTGCCGCAGGAACCGCCGCAGGAATCAGGGTCGTTAGACGTCTTTGCCGCAATGCTCGCACTTTTTCAGACTGGTGCTGCAGGTGGGGCAGTAGGACCGGGTCCAGTGGATCAGCTTGTTGCAGGAGCCCTTGCATGCCACGGGCGGGCGCTGAACGGCAAGCGAAGGCTTCGGGCAGGTCTTGCACTTCATCTTTATGGGGTCCGTTGTTCGGAGGTCCTGGTTTCGGCTAGCGCCGAGAATGCCGGAAGCGGACTTTCAAAGCATCTGGAAAACCAGGGGCGGCGCATGGTGTGCGTCGCCCCTGTAAGCCGTCACGACGTCACTACACTTAGACCGAGATGCCGACGACCGCCCAGGCTGCCTTCAACTTCTCCAGGTTACCCGGGTGAAGCTTCTTGCAGTTCTCGACGGTCTTGGTGGCGAAGTCCTTGAACTTGGCGCGCGAGCCGACGCGGTTGTCACCGCAGTTGGTGGCGTACCAGACATCGAAGGGAGCTTCCCACGCCTTGCCGCCCACAGCCTGCGCGAAGGTAGCGAAGACACGGTTGGGGATACCACTATTGATGTGGACCCCTCCATTATCGCTCCAGCCGGTGTAGATGTTGTCCATGTGGTTCGGCTGCGGGTCCTTACCCAACTTCGGGTCGTCGTACGCGGTTCCCGGGTTGAGCATGTCACGCAGGGACCGGCCGTTCACCTTGTCGGAGAAGAGACCGGGGCCGACGAGCCAGCTATCCTTGTCGGCGGTCAGACCGAGGGAGTGCTGGCGGACGAGAACTCCGACCACGTCCGAGAAGTGCTCGTTCAGAGCGCCGGACTGGTTGGAGTACTGCAAGCCCGAGGTGTGCTCGGTGACGCCGTGAGCCATCTCGTGGCCGATGACGTCCAGGATGACGAAGGTCGAGAAGATGTCACCATCTCCGTCGCCGTACGTCATTTGCGTTCCGTTCCAGAACGCGTTGTTGTACTTGGAACCGAAGTGAACGGTGCCGACCAGGTCCATGCCCTTGCCGTCGATCGAGTTGCGCTTGGCCACGTCGGACAGGAACTTGCGAACGTGTCCGTGGAAGTCGTAGGCGTTGTCGACGATGATGTCGCCGGATACTTCCTTGCCTTCGAAACGGGCTTCGACGCCAGGCAAGTTGCGCTTGTGCTGGGCGTCGTAAATCTTACGGTCACCGCTACCGCCAGCGATGAGCGTACGGATGTTTGACGACTGCTTGGTCAAACCTTTCCGGTAAAGCTCCTGGGTGTCGAGCAGAGTGCGGAGCAGAGAGAGGTTTTGGGGGTTGCGACGGGCCAACTCGAGGATGAGGTCAGCCGGCACAAACCCGTCGATGAATTTGCTCATGAGGGTCTCCATGATGTCGAGACGCATCTTTCGATGCATCGAACAGTTGCAGATGATGGCAATGGAAGGCCTCCACCTGGCGAACGCCAGAGGGGCGATTAAAAACGGGGGCTCTGTAATACCCGGGCTGATGTCGAGTTCGAGATCAACCGATGTTGAAGTGGCGTCCGCAAACAAGTGCCGGAACACCAAACTGTTGTCATGAAGTTAACCGCCAACCAAACCGCAGGGGGTGTAACCTGTGATATTTCTGGCTTGAGTGAGGCTCAGTTGGTTTCTTTGGTGATGGAACTACATGAGGGGGGAAATACAGATGCGTAAGCACACTAAACTTGGTGATATTGTCGATACAACGGTAAAGCAATTAAGTGTATGTAAACCGACGCATACACCACTCGCGCAGCCGTGCGGCATGAGAGGAAACTAAGAAAAGTTTAGATATTAACAGCTCGCTTAACGAAGTGAGTCTCGCGATATCCGCCAGATATTCGATTCGGGTGTGATCGTAGTGGCGCTATATGTGGTGCTTGGCAACCAGGTTATCATCTTTGAATCAAATATGGTTTGAACTGACAAGCAGTAATCATTAGGGTTTACAAGTTCTCCTATAAGGCTCTGCGTCAAGACGAATTTCAAAGCAAAAGCCAGCCACTAATCAAAATCCGCTCAGTTTCATCGACGCCAGTACAGGTGCCGGGAGAGACACAGCTCTTGAAAAGTGGCTTGGGTTGCAGAGATCCGCTTGACGACGAGAACCTTTGGACGAAGTGAGCCGCAAGTGCACCACGGTCAAGAGTGGTGGCACAAAAGCACCACTGCATATGAACCGCACATCAGGGATTACCAGTACTTGGCAGATGCCATGCGGTTCTCAAGTGTCAGCTTCGCGCTAAACCTCGTCAAAGAACGCTAACTGTTTCAGTTTTGCTCCGCTCACCGAGACAGGCGTCCCGACCGGTGAGTAGGCGGCAATGCCATGTGCCTCGCGTCCCTCGCGCGGAGCTGTTGTCTTTCGCGCTCGCAAGTGACCAAAACAATGCCGAGTCGTACGCTCTGCTTTGTTCAAGGTCGATTCTCTTGCGCTTTGCTGCTGGTAGCGTCAAGGAGGCTTCGGTCTTGAACAGGACCAGGGTCTTCTATGTTTCCAAGGTTAAAGCTAGCTCACAATTTTTGATCTTATCTAATTGATGAGCGGTAACCTTGTGAATAGTTTCTGACGCCCAGCGGTAGAACGTTACTCCAACTTCATCGGACAGCTTGAGCTGCCCAACACTATCAAGCAAACGGAGGCTTTAAATGACCAAGCCAGACGAAACAAGCACTCAGTCGCCGAAGGGTGACTTCAAGTTGCCTCGTCACGTTGTTCCCAGTCGCTACGAGTTGACTCTGCGTCCCGATCTCGTCGAGCATACCTTCTCCGGTGACACTGTCATCGAGGTCGAGGTTCTCGAACCGACGGACACCATCAAGGTGAACGCCAAGGAGCTCGAGATTCAGGAAGCCTATGTCGAGCGAGCCGATGGGACTCGTTTGAACGGAGTCGTTGCAATCAACACCGATACCGAGATTGCCACCATCACCTTTGCCGGTATCCTCGGCGCTGGTAGCTGGAAGCTCTCTGCCAAGTTCACCGGCATTCTCAACGACCAGCTCAAAGGTTTCTACCGCTCAACCTTCGTCGACAACGACGGCAAGAAACACACCATCGCCACGACTCAGTTCGAGTCCACTGATGCACGCCGGGCGTTCCCTTGCTTCGACGAGCCCGAGTTCAAGGCCACCTGGAAGGTGTTTCTCGTCATCGACGAGAACCTCACCGCCATCTCCAACGGTCGGCGGCTCTCCGAAGAGGTCCTCGACTCCGGCATTCGCTATGTCAACGCTCGTGAAAACCAGGAGACCCCTGTTCGTAAGAAGCGCGTCGAGTTCGCCGAGACGGTGAAGATGTCCAGCTACCTGGTCGCCTTTATCGTCGGCCCGTTCGTCTCCTCCAAGCCCGTCAACGTCAACGGCAAGGAAGTGCGCATCTGGTGTCTGCCCGGTAAGGAGCACTTGATGAGCTTCGCCTTGAAGGCGGCGTCTTTTGGGCTGGACTGGTACGAGAAGTACTTCGACGTCCCCTACTGTGGCGGCGACAAGGTCGACCACATCGCCATTCCGGACTTCGCTGCCGGCGCGATGGAAAACCTCGGTTGCATCACCTACCGTGAGACGGCTCTGCTCGTCGACGAGAAGACCGCACCACACGCCAACCTCAAGCGGGTGGCTGAGGTGATCCTGCACGAGCTGGCTCACATGTGGTTCGGCGACCTGGTGACGATGCGGTGGTGGAACGGACTGTGGCTGAACGAGTCGTTCGCCACGTTCATGGAAAACCTCTGCCTGCATCACTGGAAGCCGTCCTGGAACGTCTGGGAAGACTTCGCCCTGGGTCGGGCTGCTGCCGCCCGGCTGGACGCTCTCAAGAGCACCCACCCGATCGAGTGCCCGGTCAACCACCCGGATGAGGTGGCTGAGCTGTTCGACCTGATCTCCTACGAGAAGGGTTGCTCGGTT
>CAYTDR010000079.1:0-14492 GCA_964436185.1 uncultured Candidatus Obscuribacterales bacterium
CGATTGCGAAACCATTGCAAAGCTCCGGCGCCGCAAAGATTCACACCCATGAGAAGCCAGTGCCCAGGAACGGCGTGGCAAATAGTATGCAATCGCCCTCGGGGATCTATGGCAAATTCGTCGCTGTGCATAATGACGATGCTGGCTGTTCCTATGATGGTGGACAGAATTCCTTCTTTTACGACACCATTACCGATGGCACCGGCCGGACAGTCTCCCGCTCCACCGACCACAACGCACTCCCGGCTCAGTCCGAGCAGTTCAGCCGCTTGCGCCGTTAGACAACCTGTCACCTCCGAGGACTCCACGCAACGAGGTAGCAGGTCGGCACTGAGATCGAGCGTCGTAAGGAGTGAAGAGCTCCATTTTCTGTTAGCGACATCGAGCAGAAGAGTTCCGCTGGCATCGCTTAGATCCGTAGCAAATTCACCGGTCAGACGCCGTCTTATCTCGTCTTTCGGCAACAAAATCTTGCAGGTGCGGGCGAAATTCTCAGGCTCATGCTTGCGCAACCAGAGAATCTTGGGTGCGGTAAACCCGGTCAGTCCCGGGTTGGCGACCAACTTTACCAGCTCCTCTCGACCACCGACAGCCGCCTCCATTTCAGCCGTTTCCACAGCAGTTCGCTGGTCGTTCCATAGTATTGCCGGACGAATCACTCGATTGTCCCGATCCAGACAGACAGCGCCGTGCATCTGCCCGGAAAGTCCAATCGCGCGAACATCCTCACGCTTAATGTCGGCGTTTTTCATTACCTGTTTGACGGTAGTCACGACAGCACGCCACCAGTCATCGGGATCCTGCTCGCTCCATAACGGCTTGGGCTCGAAGCTCGGGTAGCTGGCCATTGCCTGCGCAAGGAGAACACCATCCGCGTTGATGGCTACGGTCTTGGTGCCGGACGTTCCGATGTCGATGCCCAGGAAGATTGTCATGTGTGTAATCCAGTTCTTGCGGAAGGTTAACTGGCTGATTGTACAAGAAGTGAACCACCGAATGGGGTGATTTGGTTAGCGGCTGGCTCCCGATCGGATTCTTGCTATTTCGGCGTCCAGGCGGGTTTGGATTTGTTGGGCTCGCTCAGTCTGGTTGTTGCGTCGAAGTACGTCCAGATAGAATCCGAGCAGTCCTGTGAATTCGCCTCTGACACCAAGGGTGGCTTCATGAACGGCTATCGCTCGATCGAAAAACTGATAGGAGTCGGCTGGTCTGCCGTTTTCGGACAGCGTTCTGCCGACCCACCAGATCGCTCCGTGGAGCTGCGTCGCTTGCTCTTCGTTCAAGCCGCCAAGCTCCGCGCCATTTACCCTGCCGAGCAATTGTCTTGCGGTGGTCAGGTTCGCCTCAAGGTTGACACCGCGGGCGATGAGATTGTTCGCTCGAGCAAAACATTGTCCAAGTACCCTCGCTCTGTCTGCTTGCGGCATCTCCTGGCCAGCGAGCTCTACCATTGAATTGAAGGTGGTCTGCGCAGCCCCGGGATTGTTGTTCCTCAATTGTGCCTCCGCCAGTAGTGACAGGCACCGCGCGTAGTTCGGATTGTTCCTGCCTTCTCTCAGTCCTGCATAGATACGCCTGGAGTCTTCGAGCATATCGCGAACAGCTTGTCCTCCATTCTCAGAATTGTTGAACTGCTGGGACAGTTGAACGCAGCGTAGCAGCGCGTCGGCAGTCTCGCCGGTAGGCGATGTTTGCGCTCGCAGAGCAGCAGCAGTGGCCGAGACTTGCTCGTTGATCGTTCTCTGGATTGTATAAACACTAATCGAATTGTTTCGATAGTGACTTTCCAGAAAGTCAAGAATCCTCATGCGAGCACGAACGGTCTCGACATGGTTGGCTCCGTCTCTAGTGACACGTTCCGTCAAAGCTTGCTGATAAAGCCCGAGAGCACCATTCGGGTTGCGCATCTGTGTAAGTGCCTCTTCGGCAAGAATTTCCAGATCGGCTACGCGATTCGGCTGAGCGGGCGGCTGTCCCTCGACTGGAGCCGGTCGATCGCTTGCCGGCAGCGGGAACTGACGGCATCGGTTCTGCACCAGTGTATAAAGCTGTCCGGTTCGCTCGTTGGTTCTTTCCATATGGTCTTTGAAGAAGTGCCAGAACCTTGCTGTGCCTGCGGGATTCTCCGAGCCCTGCAGCAACTCGAGTCCTGAGCGAATAAGCGTATTAGTCGCCTCTCGAACACGCGCGGAATTGTCTGCGGGGATGGCGTTGAAGAACTGCCGGGCCGCGGTGCGCACAGGCTCGTTGGCACTGCCTGCCAGCATTCCAAGTTGTCTGATCGCTTCTATCCGAACCTCACCGGTGTTCCTGAGCGCAGAGTTTTCAGCCAGGACTGCCTGAGCAATTCGAAGCTGGAGCTCGTCGTCGCCCCTTCGCGAGTAGAGCCACCTCATGTCGGCCAGGCGCGGGTCGTTCGCACGGAAAGGTTGTGTTGCGAGCAACTCAACGGCACTTGCCAGCTTCGCGCGTATCTGCTGCATGGACGGATTGGCATCCTGTAAAAACGCAGATGCCTGCCTGTAAGTGCTTAGCAAGGAGGCTGCGGCTTCGGGAGTTCGTCCGGACTGATCGTACAACCTGCTCATCTGCTCAACGGAACGTGCCATTCTGTCCAAGTCGAGGGGAAGTGGAACCGATTGCCTGGCCGGCTGCCCTATCCTTCTCAAATATTCCTCCGATATCTGTCTATCTAGTGGAGATATTCTGGCGGCAAGGGCGTCGAGCTCTCGTTGATGTGTTCGCTGAGTCTCAACGGCACTTGTTATCTCTTGTTGAGTAGAGGCTGCAAGGCGCTGCATGACTTGTCGTGTCTGCTCCGGCGTGAAGGCACGAACATGTGTTTGCGCTTGTGCCCGGACTAGTTCGTCTGCGTGCGCGGCCAGCTCATTGATGGCCACGTATCCACTTAATCGCACAGCAGCCTCTGTCGTATCGCGGATTCCCTGACCGTAAGCCAGATAGCGGGAAAACTCCAGTCTGTTTGCATAGTTGGTGCCTGTGGTGGCAACACGGTTGAGTGATTCAGCGCCTCGAACTCGCTCCTGCGCAGTGACGGCAAATCCCTCACTGGTAAACAGGCGTCTGGCGGCTGTCAGCCGCGCTTGCAGGTTCATGAAACCGTCGGTGATGTCATCCGCGAGTATATCACCGTAGGTGGTACCGGTCTGGGGCAGGGCACGCTCGAGACGTCCGTTGCGCACCTCCTCGATCACCATTCCCGACCCCCACACTCTTCGCGTGGTGATTTCACGCCCTCCCTCTCTTAAGCGTTCTGCCATACCCCAGAGTTGACCGGAACGAAACTGCAGAGTTACCTCACCACGTCCGGTGTCAACTGTGCGAGTGCCGTTCGGATTGTTTTCCGGGGCTTGAGCCCTGAGATGGTGCTGCAGTAACTGGCGCACGGTGAAGCTTCTCTCTCCTGCTCTAATTGTTGTGTTGTGCGCTGGATTGGCTCGGATGATGTCACTCAACGCAACCAACAGGAGCGGGTTTTCCGGCTTGTTGAGCTCGGTCCGGAGCATAGTCATAGCGTCCTGCCTGTAACCATCTTGGCTGCCGGAGAAAGCGGTCTCTGCCACCACCTGCAGGGCGCGAACTCGATCTGCCTGGGAGAATCCAGTGTTTAAATACACGCCTCGCGCATCCATATCAAGAATGACTCTGGCAGCGGCTAGACGGACTTTCTCGTCGCCGTTCAAGGCCCAGCGTGTTCGTTCGGCGACTGGGACTTCGCCGCCGCCGTCTCGCAGAGCTCTCAGATACAAAGATACGCGCGGATCTGATTGTTCGAGAATCAGACTGCCTCGATAGGCACTGAAAAGACCTTGCACCACGTCATCAGCATGGGCATTTCGGAGCAAGTTCTCCAGGGCTTGTGCTCGCTGGCTGGCAGTACTATCGGTATCATTGGCGGTGCGGGTAAGAATCGGCTCAATTCTGTCTCGCATATCAGCAAGTGTTTGCCTCGCCTGTTCCCGGATTTCCGGATAAGGATGTTGAGTTATGGCGGCCTCGAGAGCTGGGTAGATCTCTCTATGGTTCCATCCGGCCAACGTAGTCAATATACGTCGTTGCAATGCGAGAGCCTGAGGGTACCCAGACTCACCCGCGGGTGGTGCCTGAGGATGACCGGGTGGTTTCGGCAGGCCATCCCAACAGGATTCAAGAGAGCGAGCCAGATAAACGGCCGCGATTTGTCTATACAATGCGCTCGACGTGTCCACGTTGCGGCTCACGGCATCGACTACTTGCTGTGTGTCTTGCGGAGTCGGATTGCGAATTCCAGCATACGTCTGAAGCGCCTGGTGCACCGCTGGTGGTACGCGAATATTAGCGGTAGCGTACGCTCTTACAACCTGATCCACTGTGATTCGCTGAGAATTCTCGAGGAATCCTTGCAAGGCATTGGCTGGACCGGCTGGGGTATTCTCGACGAAATGACCCAGCGCATCGAGGAGGTGTTCTTTCGAACGTGCTGAAAGAGTCGCTAGTGGGAGATTGAGCCCCATGCGAATTCCTTTGAGAAACTCTCCTCTTATCTCCGTTCCACTTCGACAGAGATTTGCTATTTGCTGGCATGCCCACTCACGATAAATCGGCACATTCCTTGATTCGAAGGGCGGGTTTTCTCCAATAGCGATAAACACGAGGGCTTGTCGTGCTTCACGACCTTCCGGAGTGTTGGCTTGCGCATCACGCACCAGGTTTTGGAATTGTGCCTGACGCTCCTGCCAAGCTGTGATATTGGAACTGTTGCGAAGCAGCTCTTGATCCTCGTTGAGAAACCAGCGGGTAAACGAGTTGCCGTCATTGTCGTCAGCTCGTTGGTTGCGATAAGTACCGTAGGCTTCATCGTTGAGCAGGTTGTATCTTGGATGATTAATCAACCAGTTGCAAGCGTTAAAGACGTTGTTGTCCAGTGACCCGGCAAGAGTTGCCCAATGCTGTTGCACGCGCTCCATGTAAGCCTGGTCGCGCACAGGTCTCACGTTTTGCGAGCGAACGTCGACCAGTCTGGCTCGAACGGCAGCATCGCTCTCTGTCGCCAGATGATCCATGGCAATTTGGTGAAGATTGGGTGCGTGCATTCGTTCCAGAGCCTGCACAGCCGCCAGGCGCACACGAGCGTCCGGCTCATGTGTCATGTTAAGGTGTCGAAGGAGAACACCACCCTGTGCTCGCCCCTCTGTCACCGTCGGCAGTACCGAGGTGCGAATGTTCAGTTCGGCGAGGCCGCCGATTGCAGCGGCTCTCAGCAATGGATCATTGACGGCATGCACCTGGTCGGCCTGCGGGTCGAGAAGAGAACACAATAGTGTACCCGCTCGCGCCTTCTCTTCGAGCGTCTCGGCAAAGTCGCCCATACGCCTGATGATCTCTGCCTTGAGCTGACCGTTGTGGGCGGTTCTATCGGCAGCGAGTAAATTGATTATGGTGGTGCGATCGGCAGGACGCAGATCTTGTGCCGGAGTTCTTATCTGCAAACTGGCGAGGGCAACCATACTAAGTTGCGGATTGTTTCTGTCCATGCAGGAAACCATCGCCTGGTTATATTCGATGTTGTTAGTCAAACCACCGAGATCCCCAAGCTCACGCAAGGTGAGTATTGCACCCAGGCGGGTGGTTCTGTCCTCCCCGGCGCGCTCGCGTCCGAGACGGGCAATGTAGAAGTCTGCGAATGTGCCGGGCTCACCAGCTCTTTGCGTAAATTCGCGAGCAAGAGCATTGAAGTTCTCCCTTAGCTGCTCAGGGCTAAACTCGCCTCTCAAATTATGCAGGACGGCCCCAGCCATTGTTCTTACATCACGGCTCTGCGCCTGGTCTCCCGCGACCCGTCTGAGAGCACCTTCCAAATCGTTTGCTGATACGCCATAGCTTTCCGCCAGAAACTGTTGACGTTCCGCCGGCGACATGCCACGCCGCTCCAGAAGCTGCAAGGCGTTGATCATCGGACCAATTCTGACGATCGCCTCCATGCGCTCCTCGGTCTGGGCGTTAGGATTGTTGAGCGTCTCCGTCAGTATACGGGCGAACGAGAGCGGCGAACGGGCCGTCGATCGGACGAGGAGCTCTCCGACGACCATTCGGCGAGAAGGCGCATCGGTCCTGGTGGCATCTGTTCTTAGCCTGTCGAGAACGTCCCGGGCAGTGAGGGTTTGTTGGACCGTTCTCTCAGGAATTGTGACAGTGGCGGTACCGCCTTCTCCGCCCGCGTCGACGGTAATAGTATGAGCGGGAATGGTGATCGGTCTCGACGACAAGATCGCACTTTCTTGAATTCGTCCATCCGCGCCTTGCGAGAGTAGAAGGAAGGCAGTAGCCGCCGCCGTCTGCAACGCCGGATTGGGTGAAAATCCCGTCCTTTGTTGGGTTCTGATCGTTTCGGCAGCAAGCCGATCGTTGCGCCGCGTCTCCGCACCGGCAATCTGCTCACCGAGTCCATCGCCAGAGCCGTACATGAGATCCAACAGTTCCTGCTTGAAGCGGTCTTTATCGGCTTGAGGTGAATCAGGATTGAGCAGCTCTCTCGTTCGTCTCAAGATCTGCTCGAGACGCTCTCGCGTCGGCTGGTCTTGCCCGCGTGAAAGTTGCGTCAAGTAGGTGTCCATCACCTGCCGAGTTTGTTCAAGAGCTGCCTGCCGCATCGCCTCGTCGACGTTGCGCGGCGCCTCTCGTTGGTCGTCTCTGTTGCCCATCAAACGTAGAGCGCGAGCGAGAGGATCACCGTCTGCGCCACCAGTTACCACGTTCCATTGCTGATTGATATCTCTCAAGATAATTGGGGCGAATAATGGATTGGAGAACTCCATAGCCAGGTGAGCACCTTGCTCTGCGCGATTCATCCCGCGGATAATCCAGTTACTGTTGGCGATCGCTTGCTCGATTCTCTCGGACATCTGAGCAGCTCTGAGGGCGCCGGCAGACATCTGACCGCCACGAAGAATGCGCAAGGCACCTCCACCGAGACCGCGGGCGGTTCCCTGGGTGACATCGAAGATCATGGCCAGACCACGTGCTTCATCGACATGACGCCAGAAAGGATCGGTATGCACCGCAGCATTGTTCAAAAGGAAACCTGACGCTCCCAAACCGGCGCGCAGGAGACCGACTCCCACTCTCGTAGCGAGGACACGCGCACCTATAGCACCAGCCTGATAAGCGGCTGCCGCAGTACCACCGCTGGCGATGCCTGCCACCACCATCCCCACATCCATGGTTACTGTGAGAGCCTTAGATCCCCAATACAGTAGCTTCTGCTCGTTCAACCAGTTTCCCAGATCCTCGGCCCTCACCATGTGCAGCTGACCACTGCCATCTCTGACTGCTAGAGGATCGCCGGGCTGAAATGGTCCACGTCTCTCTGTGAACGGTTGTCCGACATCGGTGGCGCCGACATTCAGATAGTTGTACCAGTGTGCATCCTGCGGTTGTGTATTGTAGCTAACGTAAATCCCATCAGGCTGCCGGCTGACCGTGAAACCACAACTGAGCAAGTTAAATCCACTGGTTCTACCGGGACTGTTACGGATTAGTGCTTGATGCTCGGGATTGTTCGGATCGAGAATACGCTCGGGACGGTCGGGATGTTGCGCGTCGCGAAGAACAACTCCTCTAGTTTCAATCTCTCCATAAAACAACTGGCGCGATGGATCTCGTATCGATCGCTCCCAACCTGCCAGTGCTTCATTTATGGCTCCTCGGTTTTCTGATACCCAGCGTTGCAATTCCTCGATTCGTCTCAGGTTGTTGGGATCCTGCATGTCGAGCGTCTGCGGCAGGTCGAGATTGAGTGCCTCCAGCCGACGGTTCGTTCCTGAGCCGGTGATGCGAGCATGATGTCCAGGTGGAAGTTGGGCCACTCTGGTCTCATCTAATCGCAACGCAATAATGGCGTTTGAGTAGTTGCGTATCGTCGTGGCCAGTTCAGTCATCTGCATCAAGGCTTCCCGCCTGGATTCAGGATTCTCGCCTACCTCTTGCAACCAGTTGCCCGGCAGGCGGTTGGTGGAAATGATGCCAGGCAATAAATGGTTTAGCTCGTAATCCAGACGCGCTCTGTCCATCTGCCGTCTGGCTGTTACCAGCCAGTCAAGACCGCGGCCGAGGCTGGCCAAGTCCGCATCAGTCGGCAGCCGAAGCGGATTGGAGTCTCCATCCCTGGTGCCTGGAATTCGGAAGTCTGGCTGGGGCAGGGTACCGGAGGCAGCTTGTTGACGAAAGAGCTCTGGTATGAGGAATAATCCGAGATGTTGCGGCACCGTCTGCGGTGAGCCTGGAGGAAACTCCCTGGCGTGCGCTCCCGCTAACTGTCGCATGGTGGCAGGTATGGACTCGGTCTCCAATGATCTGACTAGATCTCGGTACAGCCTCAATGTGACCGGCGAATTTCGCCATGCCAATTCCGGGTTGTCGGAGGTTCGCATAACCTCGCTTTCTCTTGCCAGGGCCTGGCGATCTCGTTCCATCTCCTCCGTCACTTGCCGGTGAGCCTGCTCGATCTCCTGCTGAATGGCTCGGTGTACAGCCGGACTGCTCATGTCACGTCTGGCATCACGAGCAGCGTCCAACACGCGTTGAGTAGCAGCCTGAAAGCGCGGCTGATAGACAGTGTCCAATAAGCTTGTCACTCTCGCTTGCAAGAAGCGGGCTCTTTCCGCTGGCGGGGCACCGGGGCGGTCGGTCGGTTGTGCTCCTTCCTGCACCTCAGGTGGTTGCGCCGGTACATCGGCCGGTCTGAATACCGGCAAGCGGCCTTGCTCCAGAGTAAGCGTCCCTCTGCGGTTGCCAGGCAGTTCAGTCCAATTGGTGCCACCATCAGTGGTCATGTACGTACCCAACGGACGACCTGGGCGTGTAACCACTACGGCACTGGGTCTGCCGTCCGGTCCAGGAATTCTCTCAACACGAACACCATCCTGAAGCACTTCCAAAACCAGCGAGCGGTTTTCACCGTTCACTCGAAAGTGAGCTTCAGATCCGTTGGTGCGCAAGCGAACTTCTCGTGGGCCGTCACCGGCGCGGTAACTGCGAATCAACTCTCCTTGAGTGTTGGTCTCGAAGGTCTGACTCTGCGCCGGTTGCGCTCCCGGAACAGTAAGACGCATAGTGCCGTCGTCACGCACGTTCAAAGTTCCCTGCATCCCAGACAGCCTGGTCGCACCAGCTTGCATCTGGTAGGTGGTACCGCCGTCCTCGGAGAAGATCCTCGACCTGACCTGTCCCTCGCGGTTCTTATTTGCCACCTCAGTGACTCTGCCGCGATCGTTATATGTGTACTCTGTGGAACTTCCGTCGCTGTATCGAATCGAACGTGGTCGAATAGTTCCATCAGCCGACCGCGCGTACTCGATTCTCGACCCGTCGGGTCCGTCGAACGTACCTGCAATTAATCCATCACCGTTGCGCGCAGCTTCCGGTGCTTGATGTTCATCGGTCTCGTCATTTTCTTCGCTTTCGAATGAAGTAAAGGAGGTTTGCTCCTCGTCCTCCGTCGCCTCAACCAATCTGTCCAGCATTTGCTGGGGATTGGAGGGTGGCAACGCTGAGCGAAAACCATCGGTTGGCAGTTCGTTTTCGCGCAAGATTTCGAGTATGGTGCTCTCTGCGGCTCGGATGAAATTCAGCCGCTGGTCGCCTGAGAGTTTTACGCCATTCAGGTGAACATCTGTAATCTGTCCATTCGCGAAGTCAAAAGTGACAGCATCATCTCTGTCGCTAGACTGCCTGAAAAGTCGCAAGTGCGTTGGCTTGCCGTCAAGCATGGTCAAATTATGGCTGCGATCGCCGGCTGATGTAGAAAGCATCAGCTCTCCGCTCAATTCGTCGTAAGAAACATTGGTGGTACCGGTGGGGACATCACTGGAGGAACTCAGGTCATAGAAATCGCGAATCTCGGTGCGGCGGCCGGAGTCTTCTGAGCGCGAAACTGACAGACGACCTACAGGCTGGCTGTTGCGCGCTGCCTGCGGGGTGTCGAATATGTCGACCTGTACGGCACCGAACTCGGTGCGGCGCACGCCAAAAATCATGCCAGTAGTCGACCTGGCTAAAATGTCGACAGGTCGATTAGTACTGTCGTAGAACTGCATTGAGGTAGAAACGTCGGCAGCCGGTTCTGTTCGCTGCAACCTCTCCTGAAGGGAGCCGAACATCTCGCTGAACAACCGCTCGGCGCCTTCATCCACCTGCGCCTGGTCGGTCGAAGAGTCGTATTCCTCGCTGTCATCCGGAGATGTCATCGTCTGGACTGTTGGCTCTAACTCTTCGGGCATTTGTCAAACTCCATTGCAAAACGCGGAGGCTGGAAATACATAGCCTGTACCCCCAGCGAAAACTGTTTGGTTGTCGATACTATTCATTTGTTCGAACCACCGCCATTACTTGAATGAGCCGTCTCGAGCGAACTCTTGAAGGGTCACAAGCGCCTTGCCTCCAGGCTCGTACCAGGAGGATCTCTATCTATAGATATCGAGTTCCGCCAGTTAAGGCTATACCCGCTTTCGGCTCAATACTTTCGACCGCCACTCCTACTAGAACTACGCCAACGCTTTCTTGCCCGCCGTTTGTGCCCCGCCCCTATGACTTTGCATAGGTGTCAAGCATGGCGAACACTTCGCCGAAACCCACCTGGCTGTGGACAAAACGGACGAATCTATCTTTAAGCTCCTCATTAGCGCTCTCGTCGACAAGAACACTTGAGATGTCTCCTGCCAGCTCCCGCCCGGATTTGCTGGTCAGTCCGGTGCAAGCTTCCACCCATTGGTTCGAACTTTCTTTGCGGCCAGTCATAAGGTCAGGGAATCCAAAGTCATTCGACGACCTCGGCTCAAGAGTCAACGCAGGCACAGAAACCTGGTCGAAGGAGATGGAGAGTGTCGGAAGATAGGCTTGACTGGTGTCCGTGTTCAACATGTCGCTGCTTACGTGGGGATTGTACGTAATCAGTTTGCGATATTTCGCATCTTTCTTCCGTAGGGGAATTTACAGAGTGATATTCGTTTTTTTGCAGATTTCTCCCATCACAAGTGCGTAAATACGCTGTCAGCTTTCCGCCCACATTACTCAATTCCAGGTGCGTCCCAGGAACCCCGTCATCCAGACATATCGCCTGCAAATGCCGCGGAACCTTATTGTCACTAAATTTCGGGCGACGCACCGTGAAAGCAGGTCGGCAACCAAACCGAACAGACAATTTCGCCTACGCGAGATCTCGAATAGCTGAAATCCTTGACTATCGGGGGTTAAGACAAATGCAATCGCTTCCGGCTACAATTTGGCCCTTGCCACTGTGGTTTTGCTGCATCGACTGAGCGATCCCACAGTTCGGCAAAAAGCTATCGAATGGAACCAACTCCTATCTAGATGACATGGGCAATAAGATGACCGAAGAGACAGTCCCACAATTACCATCGATCCAGTTCCTTAAAGACCAGGATGTGCCTTTCCAGGTGGAGCTGTTCTCGGAGCAAACCGAGAAAGGCGCGGCCAACGTCGCCAAAGCCCTTGGTTTCAGAGAACGTCAGATGATCAAGACCCTTATATTCGAAGTCGATAGCGGCGAGAAGATTCTTGTCATGGTGGGCGGAGACCAGAACATAAAGTCAGGACTGTTGAAAAAAGCAGTCGGCTCACGCAACATCAAGATGGCACCACCAGATGTGGTGATAGCCACGACCGGATACGCAATCGGATCGATCCCGCCGTTTCACTGGCAACCGGCTAACTTTCGCACTTTTCTGGAACAATCACTTCTCAGCGAGGAGAGCCTGGGTGTGGGAACCGGTCGATGGGGCGTTGAAATTATCATCACTCCGGAGAATCTGGCGAAAGCAAGTAGATCGAATGTTTGCAGCCTGGTTGAACAGTCTGAATGACGGGCTGCAGAATGGATCACCGCACAATCGAAAGTGAGCCGCACTATGCCTGGTGACGAGTCCCAGCAGTCCGACGCGCAGGATCGCCTGAGAACATTGATTAGAAAGATGCCCATGGCCATGCTCATTCTAGACAATGACGGTGTGATCCGGGCCGCAAACAGCAGCGCCGAAAAGATATTCCAGTGTTCCGCCGCCGTTTTGTGGGGAAAAGAATGTCGCTTGTTGTTCGCCAAAGCGAGAGACTCTAGTCAGGAATCGCTGTTGGAGCTGTTTCGCAACAGCGTTGGACGGCTCTTCGTTCTCGACGGTTGTACTGAGACTGGCGAAGTGCTTCCCCTCGAGGTTTGCGTTCAGATTCTCGATGACCGAACCGGCCAGCTCATGGTCTTTCTTTCCGACATCTCGGAGCGAGTGCGGATGGAGAAGATGAAGGAGGACTTCGTGCAGATGATCAGCCATGACCTGCGTACTCCAATCTCCAGTGTTGGTATGTTTCTCGAGCGCCTCTCAGGAGGTCTGATCGATGCAGTGACGAAAGATGAGATCGAAAAGAGGGCTCATTCAACCAGGGAACAACTCGATAGAGCGATAAGGCTGATTGATAATCTGCTGGATTTGAACAAGCTGGAGGCTGGATTTAAACCACCAGCACGGGTTCCGGTGCCTATAGACGATCTGATCTTTTCTGCCATCAACTCGGTGATCGATTTAGCAGAGAGTTTGGGAATCGAGATCATGCCCGAACTGATCGATTTAGATCTCTATGTTGACAAACAACAGATAATCCAGGTCCTGGTCAATCTGCTTGGCAATGCAATCAAATTTTCCAAAAGAAGAGACACCATTGTCATAAGGGTCGTCGAAAATCCGACAGAAGTAGTAATCCGCGTAATCGACCAGGGACCGGGTATTCCGAGCGACAAATTGAAGCTGATTTTTGAAAAGTACGGTCAAGCAGGAACTGCCGCCCTCCGCTCCAAGCAAGGAACAGGCTTGGGTCTGGCCATATGCAGTACAATTGTTACCAATCACGGCGGCCGAATCGGAGTGGAAAGTCGAGAAGGAGTTGGCAGCGAATTCTGGTTTAGTATTCCCACCTTCAATCTTCCTCGATAAACCAGGCCTGAACGGTCGCTTTGCGGTTAGCACAAGAGAATTGGATTATGGCCAAGATTCTGCTGGTTGAAGACGACGAAGAGTTGGCAGAGCATCTCAAAGAAGGTCTGTCCGGCAAACACACCGTGGATGTAGTGTTAAACGGCATCGACGGAGAGGCTTATCTGCAATCGACGTTTTATGACCTGGCGATTCTGGATTGGGAACTGCCGGGTGCTAGCGGTGTTGAAGTGTTGTGCAATTATAGAAAAGCCGGCGGACAGGCACGGATATTACTGCTGACAGGAAAAACGGAGCTTACCGACAAAGTGCGTGGTTTCACGGCTGGTGCTGATGACTATCTCACCAAGCCGTTTATGCTCAAAGAATTGGAGCTGCGAATCGAAGCTCTGCTCAGACGACCGTCAGCTTGTGCCGATTCCGTGCTCGAGTGGCAAGGTCTTTCGCTGGACTCGACCAACAAGTTGCTCAACGTGAACGGCCAAACAGTGGAACTGCGACCGAAAGAGTATGCAATTCTGGAGTTTCTCATTCGACACGCAGGCGAGACATTCACTCCGGAAGCGCTTCTCGAAAGACTGTGGAGCAGAGATTCGGAGGTGACCTCCGCCAGCGTCTACACGTTCATCAATCTTTTGCGAAAGAAGCTCACCGATATCGGATGCGGTGACCTCATTCACACGATACGAGGCAAGGGATATCGCCTGGAACGCAGAAAAGACCCAAACAAATCTCAACGGGATGAAGGGTAAATTTAAGATACCTGCGCGTTCAACCGCCGCCAAATGATCTTGTTGCCACCGGCTCTGATAGCGGTTGCAATACTGTCTTCTGCCATGCTCAGCATGCTTTCGGCATCCAGAGCCACTTCCGGGATGGCGGAAATTCCGATAGAAACGGTCAGGCGATGCGAGCCGAACTGAAACTTAGTTCGCCGTTTACTGAATTCAGACTTTAGCCGCGCAGCAATCTGCAAAGCGCCGCCAAGATTCGTCTCAGGAGACAGGACGGCGACTGAGTTCCCATCCAAACGGAATGGAATGTCAGTCTCCCTGACGCAGGTCTCAACCGTGTCCGCCAGAATGGTAAGCAAGTCTGGGGTAATCAAGCTGCTAAATTGCTGCTCGAGCTCCTCGAGTCGATCGAACCGAATGACCAGCAACGAAAGAGGCCTCTTGTATCTAAATGCCCTTCGCGTCTCGTATTCGAGTTTTCTTCTAAATGCCGAGTCGTTGGCAAATCCGGTGTCGGAATCAACAAAAGCAATTTTCGCCAGCGAGTTCAATCTATCTGAAAGACTGGTTGTGGGAACGACTCGCTCTATGACATCGGTCGCACCACAATGGTGGCGTTTGATAAATTTCGTCTTCATCGTGTTTTCTGTGTGATTGGTACGATACCACTGCATAAGCGCCGGTTCAGACATGATTCGCACCCTCTCAGCTACCTTCGAAGTCAGACTCCTTTTCGCCCAGGATAGACTCGCCATTGCTT
>CAYTDR010000080.1:0-14476 GCA_964436185.1 uncultured Candidatus Obscuribacterales bacterium
GCGCTCGAACCCGTTAATACCCACGTCTGGACTCCTCTCGGCACAGTGGCAGGCAAGCTCAGTGCCGCCGACTATCGCGAGTCCGTGGAGAAGTTCATGGCGGAGGAGCGAAAGGAGAAGGTCGACCAGAAGGAGTTGTTGAAGAAGGTAGCGGGCGTGCTCCTCGAGTCTATGAGCAAGAAGAAGTGACGCGGCTGACTGCCTCGCCTTGAGGCATCACGGGCAACGCAACCTGGCAACCAGCGCTGGTGTCCTTCAGGACACCGGCGCGGTTCAACTTCCATCTCCATTGTTCATCCCTGCGCTTATACTAAAGGTTATAGTTAGCCTGAAAGCTCGACCCATACAGACTATCGGATTAATAGAAGTTGTGCCGCCCTTCCGTCCGTGACACTATAATTGGTGCACCACACATCCTTTTCCATACCACCGTTTTTGGTATCAATATGAACTCGATACATTACTAAACTTTAGCTATATCACGCAGTATCTTCCTCAAGAATGCGGAAAAATTCAAAAGCCTTTGACTGCCTCGGTTCGAGAGTATTTTGTCGAATTAATGACTAATCCTTCTGATACCCTGGAAGAATATAAATGACGACCAATAGATATAAAAGCTGGACGCCGCTTGTCGCTGGCTGACTATCAACACGAGGTTGAATTATGCGAAAAAGAAACTCTTTACCGTTACTGCTATTGGGTCTTGCGTTTTTCTCAATTCCGGATGCTTCAGCCCAAAACATCCCATCCACCGTTCAGCGGTTCGCTTGCCGCAATATTGCTTACACCAACTATTTGACCGTACAGGGACTAACAGGGTTCGGAAACCAAAGCAGATCGGTATATGCGTCAGTAGAACCGAAAAACAACAACCTGCAATTCAGATCGGCAGGTTACGTACTGACTCCCAATTCGCTCCAACCTCCTAGCGCCGTTACGGGTTTTCAGAATCTTTCAGCACAGGTAATGATTGCCAACAGCCCTACCGCCATCAACGACGGCAGAGTCGAATTTACTTTCCAGTTCGCAGCAGGCGCGCCGCAGGTATTTACAAAAACGTTCAATCAAATGAATCCGACCGGCGGAAATACCAAGACAATAAGCGCTACCAATGCGGACTTCCCGATTGCTGTGAGTACGGCGAATTTGACTAAAGTTGTCATCTATATCACTCGAAACACCGGGCAGTCATTTCTGTTCCTCGGAAAATGCGATGTGAACACCGGCCAGGGCAAATACAAAGTCAATACTTTGCTCACCCCTGAAGCAGGGTGCCAATAAACACCAAATCATGATCTTGGAAATGCGCAGGATTTCAATTCTGCGCATTTTTCTTACTGAAAACATGTCGCCTTCGAAAGTAAAATGAAAAGCCCAGGCTTATCGATCATTTTGCGCAATCTCACTTTTGACCGGAGCCTGATCTTCACGCAACAGATCGTTAAGGGGCAACGCATATCATGACGTCGCCCCTCAACGAACCGAGAATAACACCACTTACGACCGACCAGTCGATACAAGCGCATGCATCACCTGCGGTGCGCGTGGTGTTCGAGAAACACTTGCGATCCAATTGCGGATGGCGTTAGTTCAGATGATCGCTGACGAACACCCGCCTCCACTGAGACTCGTTCGGCTCTCGTTCATACAGGAGAATGAAGCCGTTGGGGATAGAGACAGTCTCATACTGTCGAACCACCTCGGCATCACTGAGTCCCTCGATGATTCGCCGAATAGCGAGAATGACAGCCAGATGTCCTACCACGACCTGATTGCCGGACCTCCCGGAGACGACGTCGAAGGATTCTTTCACTCGACCGAACAGATCGTTGTAGTTCTCACCTTCCGGCGGCCGATACTTGATCGGTCCGAGCTCCTCGTATAGCTTCGCTTCCCGCGGGAAGAGCTCTCGGATGCCTCGATAGGTGAGGTTCCAAAATCGCCCGTAGCTGCGCTTGTTGAGCCGAGGATCGCAGACGATGCTCGTGCCGTAGCCAAGCTTGCCGGCGATCACGACTGCGGACTTGTGAACGCGGGCGAACTCGCTGACGGATATGGCTTCAATCGGGTTATCCGAAGGAAACATGCGAGCAAGCAGCGTACCGGAGTAAGCTACTTGCTTTCTGCCTCGCGGCGTTATGCCAACGCGCTTGTCAGAGCCGCAGATAGAGTAATAGAGAGCATCAGTCGGCTGCCCGGTGCATACGTTGGCGAAAGACTCACCGTGACGTACTAGAGCCAGGTATTGCTTGGTTTTTCTCATTGATTCCCCGCTCTCTCGGTTCTGTGAACATACTTGCAAGTACTTGAGCTGCTGCGATGCACTAGGTACATTTTCAGCCGTGTTGAACTTGCACCATATGTGGCACCAGATTGTTTTCCAGAAACAGAAGTCTTTTATGTGTTTTGCGACGAAGACAAGAGATGAATTGAAGTAGACAAGCGACCATAGTGAATATCAGGCGTTTATTACAATTGGCAAGGAGAAAGAATTACTAAAGGTTTTCCTTGTGCCAAGCCGGTCTTGCCCACCTGCCAAGCACAGAGATCGCCAACTCTTCACCGATTGCGCACTGCTGACATCCGGCGTATTGCGGATTAATCAACGGTTGACGCAGTTTCACTCACTTGCGAACGCGCGCCATCTAATGACATTCCATGATGCCAGGAGACCGCCATCATGAGACCGGCAGGATGCACCCGTTGGCATTCTTGAAACCAGGTTGTAGAAATGCCGACTTACTGCGTTGGGAATCTCAATCACGAAAAGCACCAAGGCATCAGGGTGTTAGCCACACCAATCAAAGTTGATAAGCCTGGCGAGCGCGAGCAGTCCCTTTGCAACCTTAGCCGATTGGTTCAATTTGTCAGGCACCACTCACAGACAAAAGCTTCGCTAAGTATAAACCTGCGTTACGACAACCGCTTGCCAACAACCGCAGTCAAGCGCACCTCGAGCGCCACTATTAGCCGTTTTGCAACCCACCCTGACAACGGTTGTCATCAACCGGCGAGATTGAACATCGAAGAAGATCCGGACTGGCTACAAAGAAACAGTTTCTATTTCTACTTGAAAAACGATTCTTGAAACTCATAAATTTACGATATTGTCGATATTCTTTCTTGAGCCAGGAAATCCTGTAACACTCCTGAAGTTCCACTTTCCGTCAAACCCAAGCTTGCGCTACAGAACCTTCTGTGCAAGCCAGTTTTGAACCGGAGCGAAGCATGAACCAGTTCAAATCTTTGGGCGACTTCACAGTTGTGCAGTCAACTATTGCCCGAGAGCTTAAGAAGCAGGTCTCCATCGAGGATCCGTTCCTATCTCAGGACCTGTCATTTTTTCGTGAAACAGTAAAGGCGGGAAGAAAGCTTCTCCCCGAGCGGTATCACGAAGTTTATCTAGCCGTTCTCGAGCAGGCTGTGTCGCAAGCGGAGAAGTCACTAGAGCGCTCCGGATCAACAGGCAAAATTCGCATCATGCGTCAATTGGAGCTAATCTTCGGCACGCTGGCCAGCCCCATTGTTCAGTTGCGATCTCCGGAATACGCGGCAAAACTGAAGGCGTTTCACGCGCTTCTGAGCAATCTCTACCGACGTTTTCTGGACGACGACAGGATCCGAGCCGCTGCCAAGAAATCGTTGAAGTGGCCGGAACTCGATCCGCTCGGGTTCTTCTCTCAAGCCGGCACGAGTCCCTATGCTCTGCCCGCCTCGGAAGATCTGGCCATCGCTCTCATCGCCAAACCGATAAACCATGCGGATTTCGTGCCGCTCTGGTTCGTCGACGGACACGAGGTTGGCGGACACACGATTCACGAGGCAATTCAAGGCTTTGAAGCGGACCTGAAGACTCGCATCCCGCAGCTGATCAAGGAAGCTTTCCTGCGCGGCCGCATCGTTACGAAGCACGCAAAAGTGAAGGTGCCGAGTACCAACATTCTCAGCACCGGCGCTCGCTATGTGTCCATGCCGATCTTCATGTCCGGTCTCTGGAGCACCTGGCTGCACGAAGTGCTGGCAGACGTCGCCGGGATCCTCAATCTCGGACCCATGTACGTCAATGGCATGATCAACTACCTCTCGGCGCGCGAGCCGAATTTGCGCCTCAAGATAAGCTCCGTCTACGACGCCGGCGAGCGGTTCGGCTCTCATCCGATTCAGCTAGTGAGAGTAATCACCGCGCTTGCAGTTTTGGAAAAGCTCGACTTCACAGACCGAGACGTGTACGTCAAAGATTTACGCGTCAGGCTCGAGAAAGCCCTGGGCGGTCCCGTGCCGGAGTCGGTGACCTGGGTATCGGCGACAGGAAAGCTACTGTCTCAGATCGAGCTGGATGATATCAAAGCAGTGCTTCCAACCGTTGTCGAGTCAGTGTTGAACACCAAGCTGTCCTGTTTACATGAGCGATCTCTTCTGGATCTCATGACCTGGGGCAGCAAGGACGAGAAAACCACTCGCGAGCTTGCTCGAGTTCTCGGCACCCGTGAAAAGTACAGTCAGAGCTTTGAAGCAAGGCACGTGGTCTCCGCTTCGTGGCTGGCAGTCGAAGAAGCTTCCACTGCCGGTGATACCGCAGCGACCAAAATCGCCGCGATTCAGACCCGCAGCATTCAGTTACTAGGCACGCTCTACCAGGATCAATGCCTGCTCTGTTCGATTCCGTCTTACGGGTCCACTCGTCGCAAGGACCTGCGGTTGTTCCAACTCGCACAGCTCGTTAAGAAGCTGCGAGCGCAACCGTAATCAACCGATTCCTCTTGCCACAAAACTCATCGAAGGGTGCTCCAATGACGCACAAAAAGCACAAGTGCCCCGCTGTGCGGGTCGTTATGTTTCCCAAGGATACTAACTGCCACGGAAATATTTTCGGTGGCGTTCTTCTCAGCCACATCGACGTGGCTGCTGGTGTGGCCGCAGCCAAGATCTGCAGCCATCGGCTGGTTACCGTCAGCATGAAAGAAGTCATCTTCAAGAAGCCCGTTCACGTCGGTGACGTGCTCACTTGCTGGACTGACATCACGCGCGTCGGCACCACCTCCATCTCTATCCACGTCTGGGTCGAGGTGGAACGAAAAGGCGCGTTTATCCCGGTCACGGAAGCCGATGTTGTCTACGTCGCTGTCGACAACGAAGACAAGCCTCTGCCCATCGCCACCGGGTTGATCAAAGGCTGGAAGAAGCACGTCTGTTGCACCGTAGCGCAAAACGCGGGAGGTGCCAAGGAGACCAAGGCGACGAAGACCGATTCGCCCGCCAAGGATTCCGCCGCGCCCAAACGCCCCGCGACTCGCAAGCGCGCAGCGACACCCTCGACAAAGGACGTCGTGAAGAAGTAACCGCGCATAGTACCAGCATGAAGGAACGGGGGCGCAGACTAAAACAAGCCCCTCATCCAGCAAGACCCCATAAGAGAAGCGACGAGACGAAACTCATCACTTACTACTGGGGTCACTTTTTTTCATCTCTGACCACCTCCTTTCGCGTTTAGGCAGAAACAGCAGATTACGAGCGGCATTCCAGCATCAGTTGTATTTGATTTCAAAATTTCAAACGCGCTTGCTACTTCCTATAGTACGATCGACACTGGCGCAAAAGCCAGAAACGATGGGGGGTGACCTCGGTTGAGGCCACCCCCGACGTTTGAGAACCTGCCCGACAGGTTGTGTCGGGCAGTGAGACTTAGCCACCGACGATGATGGCTTCGATGCAGCCGATACCGGCCAGCTTGGCAGCAATGACACGGTGACGACCGTCTTCGACGTTATAGCCTCCGCCCGCCCGGGGACGGAGAACGACGCGGAACATTTCCCGTCCGCTCTCGTAATCCAGACGCATTTCGGCAATCTGACCGTGGTCGGACGCCATCAGTTTGCGCCATTGGGCTTCGGTGAGATGAACTTCGTCGAGAGGGACGAAAACGGTTTCCTCGTCGTTGCGCTCCTCCTTGCCAGAGCGCTTCCAAGACTTGCCCATGATGCCTCCGATTAGGAGGCCCAGGTGCAAGGAGTTGATGTGAATGAGCTAACAGCCGTGAGTAGCAGCTGCTCCCCGTCAGTCGGGAAGAACGCTCATCGGGTGTCGTTCGCGAGCACCCTGAAGCTTACACCTGGGCCTACTCTAGGCCTGTGAGACTAAGCCTCATGGGCGTCTCCTTTCGTGTTAGGGTGTGTCGGCAAGTCCTCTTGTCACGCGACAAGCGGCTCAACGACGTGTTTGAAATCCGGCTGCGACACGTTCACAACCGTTCGCGGCACATTATGCGAGGGACCGTTTACGGTACCACGGGCAATGGCGCGAGCATGTGAGCGGGTTGAGCCGGAAGTGCCATCGGGAGGATTCGAACCTCCAACATCCGCCTCAGGAGAGCGGCGCTCTTTCCAGCTGAGCTACGAGGGCCCATTCAACCGTGGTAGAGGCGGAGAGGCGCCTCCCACCACAGGTTATACCGTCTACTAAGACACCGACCGCTCAGTACCGAGAAGCTTCCTCGCAGGCCAGAGTGTCACCGGTGTAGACGACCGTGCCGGTCTTGTCGTGCAAACCCTCGACTTTGAAAATCTTGAAGGCGTATGAGCTGGAGAAATATACCCACACCTCCAAGACCTTTTTGGCAAAGCCGAGTTCTTTGAAGCGATGACCCTGACTGATGTCATCAGACCAGGTATTCAACGCAACGAGAAACTTGCCCCCTGATTCGAGTATGTACATTTTCGCCTCTATCTTCTGAAGACCTGCTTCGACGCGGTAAAAGTCGCGATCTTGTATCACTCGATTCACCAAAAAAATCGAGTGCTCCTTCAACCGCATATCCAAATTCCGAACCAAGCGAGGGGAGGAAGCAGGCTTCGCTCCCCTCACAACTCGCTTACTCAGCGAGCTTCAATCTTCGGACCTACAGCATCGCCGTCGCTCAGCCGGTCTTGGCGAGCTCCGCGATCGCCTTCTCCAGGGTACCCTTCTCGACCATTGCGAGCTTGTCGCTCTGTCCGAGGAGGTACCGCATCGATTGAATCTTAAACACCAAGGTCAGCACCTGCCAGAACGCCCGCGCGTTGGGCAGCCCGAGAAGCTCCGGCACGAGCTCCTGGTCGAAGAAGGTGGGGAGCACGCCCTCGATGGGAAGATCGGTGCTCTGGTTGAAGTGACGCGCCATGTTGAACAGGTCCACGTCTTGAGCGGCGCTGGCAGCCGTCCCGCCGTCGCTGCCCGCCAATGCGGCGAGCTTGTATTCGGCGAGCTCCTTCAACCCACTCAGGGGGTTACCGAGAGACCTGTACTGGGTAACTGTCACGCCGGATTCCATGACGGTCGTCACCGGAGCGGGCCAATTCTCGGCAGGAGTCTTCGGGGCAGGCGCGGCTGGCGGCGCCGCGGGCGGTGTCTGACCGATGGACCCGATGACCAAACCGACAACCGTAATCTTGCCATCGGCACCGACTCGAATCGGGCTATCGCTCATGTTAGTCTCCGTGTGTGATTAGGCGACAGAACATCAACTTTCTACGGTATTAGCCGAGCATTGCCGTCGGCTTGTCAGAGGCTTCTCGACCTCCAAGCGGCCCGCGATGGCGTCTCCTGACACCACCTGCGGTTTAGTTCAACAAACACAGAGGGTGACGCATCATGCATGCATCACCCTCTGGTTTCGAGACTTGAAACAACCGTCCCCGGGAGGACTCGAACCTCCAACATCCGCCTTAGGAGGGCGACGTTCTATCCATTGAACTACGAGGACCGGTAAAACCGTTAGCCCGGCTGTGATTCCAAGCCAACGCAGATCGTTGCAATACGATCTGCGTTGTATTGTATCACTCAAGTCGGGCATCTGATTTCAAGGGTCAAGAGAGTATTACTCTCCCTCGACAACCGTTGTCACTCGTCGGCAGTGGGAGTCGGCTCGATGTTCTCGGCGAACTGGGGCATGTCCTCGATCTTCTTGTTCACATCCACTTCGATGAACTGGTCAAAGTCGAGGAGAACTTTGCCCGTCTCCACGCCGCGTGCTTTGAGAGCGAGAGAGGCAGCGGCATAAGCGGCTTTGACGAAATCCTCGTTGGGACGGCCCATGACCACCGTGCAAATCGCCAACTGCTCCACGACCTCGAAGCGTTCCGCTCCTGGAAGGTTGTACTGCAGCAGGAACTTCACAGTGTGGCCGCTGCCATTCATCGTCCTGTACAGCCAGTACAACTCTTCCATCGTCGCGCCTTTGTACCGAACCTTGACGCGATCGAAACGCGAACTCGGGCCCTTGAGCATCGAGAAGAACCGGCGAAGCATGATACATCCTCGTGGGTGTTCTGGCTCTATGTCTACACAGGCACCGACGCCCGTGGTTAGTTTTCGTCTGCCAAGTTATGCCCAGCCATTACCACCAGCGCCGGGGCATCACTGCTGCAATGATGAGCAGCAATACGCACAGTCCGAGGACGACGACGAAGAGGCCGAAGCAAACGTCCCGATTGTTCTTTCTGTCCTCTTCACTGAAAGGCTGTCTATCTCCTCGCGGGCTGTCGTAGGTTGGCTGCCAGATGGGGCTGAGAGGGCTGGCCGGGTTGAGACCGGGATTCGCACCCGGTTCGAACTGAGCTCGCGCCTGAGGCGTTTGCATTTCGGACACAGCTGAGCGCCCCGCCAAAACCTCGACCGACTCGAACTGAGAGGACGCCTGCGTAGTTTGCGCTGCCATCACCAGGGCCAAGAGCAGACAGGACAAAAATGCGATTCATTACGAGATCTCTGGGAGAGGCGGAGACGCCGAAAGACGTCTCTGCCTTCCAACCGTTGCCTGAAGTGTCAAGCTGAGGCGGGGGCGCTGAAACCCGAGCAGGTTACTGCGCACCAGCCGCAAACGGAATCAGGTCAGCTGACGAGACGGTCGGCCTTGCCCGAACCCTGGATCTTGACGGGAATCTGGGTGAGCTCCTTATTCCCGTGTTCGAGCAGCAGGATCGTGCCGAGCCACACGCCTCGACCGATTAGCACCTGCTGTGCCGCGCGGATCAGGCGAGCACGGACCTGGTCGTCGAAGAAGTCGGCTGGCGTGGTGAGCACGGTGATTTCTTCGATGACGCTGGTGCCGCCGTTGGGCTGGCTGGGGTCGAGGACATACTGCACCAGGCAGGTCGTCGCCTGCAGGCGAACCCCGGCAGCCTTCTCGAGCCCTGCGGTAACGGTAGCGAGATCCGCCAGCGTGGTTGAACGGATTGACAAGGTGTGCCCCTTCGTTTTGAGTTGCGTTGGATGGAAAGTTTAGGAGATGGGCGATTCCCCCGCGAATCCATTCGTTTCCTACAAATCTGCCAGACCAAAAGTGTGGCGACATCCAATCAGTCAAAGTTGAACTCGCGACCTCGGACGCATAACGCTTGTAGCGAATTCGAGAGGTGCAATGACTGATGTGCGTGGAATTGTCGGGTGAAGGTTCTGGCGTAGCGGGAAAGAGATAAAAACACCCTACAACTCGCATCATGACAACTGCAAATGATCATTTCTCTTTGTTTCCGATTAGTCACTTTTTGAAATAACCTGTCAATGCGCGCTTTTTATCTTTCACAAACGTCCAAGTTATAAGGCTTTCCAGCTCTTCCCCCAAAAACACGGAATCAATGGACTGCAGCGAATGCTATCAATTTCGATATTCACCACTTTCGGTGGCAGTCATATCAGATTCGAGTGATCCTTCGATATTGGCTACGATACTCCGGGCAACAGTGACAAACCATGCCCGTTTCAACTGCCAAGACTAGACGATGGGACCGGCACCGTGGATAATGCAGCGACAATCAGGCCAACAAAGAACATTTTCAAACGAACAGGCGGTCAAACGAGTATCACAGCAGATAGCAAGAGAGCTCATTGAGGTTCGCGCAGCAATCTAAATATCCCGGTCCGTCAATCGGTGAAAGCAAAGAGATGTGAGATATTCCGAGCCGTCGTACTGGTGGCACGATTGGCCCGTTGAAGAGAAATTGCAGAGTGCGAGCATCGGTTTGTTGATATTGCATTCGCTTGACAACGACGAGCCTAAGTGTAATTGCGCGCAGGCGAGGGACAGTAAATCGTCCGGTTATCATTAGGCAAATCAGACTCTTACACCTGTATAATCTGAGAGATAAGAAGACGTCAGTAGGCATTAATCAAATGCACGAGGCACCTACCTCCCCTAGAGAATATGCTGGTGAGCTCAGGCACAGACTGGTTTTCCTGGTAGAAGACCTGAAACCGGCTGACAAATCCATGATTCAGAAAGCGCTCGGACTGGCCGAAGAGACGCATGAAAGACAGACGCGTCCACCGACCAAGAAGTACACCAAACCGTGTGCTCCATACATAGTTCATCCGATTCGCGTAGCTCTCATTATTCTAGAAGAGCTCGAGCTTAAAGATCCGGTCGCGCTTTCTGCCAGTCTTTTGCACGATGTTGTGGAGTGCAAACGTGACAAACTGGGCATCGCCGAAATTGAGAAGTTCTTCGGACGTTCCGTGGCCATGATGGTTTCCATCCTGACTAAACCTGAGATCGATCGTCAGGACGACGACGAGACAGTGGCACGAAGAATGAGCATGTATTTAAAACGTCTGGAGCAGGCTAACGTAGTCACCAGACTGGTAAAACTGTCTGAACATCTCGATCTCGCCCGGGAGTCGTTGGACTGGCTGGACAAAGAGCCCCAACAGTCGATTGTGGAAGAGACCAGATCGATCTATATCCCACTTGCTGAAAACACTGACTCCTACCTGCATGACGAGCTCTCACTGGTGGTAGAAGAGTTGATGAAATCGATAAATAGCGTAAACGGTTAGAAGCTCTCTGCCATCTGTTTGCCATGCAGACAGAGTCACAGACAGGTTTCCAGGCTGCTAAAAAATAGACTTTCGAAAACCATATTCCAGGGCTTCATGGTACTGCGTCTCCGAAAACCCGCGTGAAAGCTTAGCGAGCTCGTCGAGAAAAATCCTGTCTTTGTCCGGCAGCTCGAACGTCGTACCCGGCGGATTATCATTCCCCCAACGAAAAACGAGCCGGCATGCGTTGTCGAATAAAGCACTGACGCGATTCCACGCAGTTCGATATTGCCGATCGGTAAAACCGGGAGCCAGATCTCGCAAAATTTTCACAGCGTCCTTGCGGCTCACTTCATCCGCCTCGGCGCAAAACAGGCTGTACGCGGCATTCAATAGCTCTTGCTTGTCGGTCGTTGTCTTTGTCATGGAGACTGCTCGACAGTCAATATCAAACCGCCGGAAGAAGGTTCAAGAACTCTAATCCAGAGTTCAACTGGTTTTAAACGTCTTTGATTTGTAATTGTAATTGAAACCACGTCATATCAATGTCGGTGCTAACCGCGCCAGCTAATAGATTATTCATAGAACAAGCAAAAGTCTACTTGAGTGAGGAATTCAAGACTGTGGGCAAAGGTTGATAAACCCCGGTTGACAAGAGGCTGCAACCTTTTCCTCGCCCCGAAAGCCCGTCCCTGCGGGTTAAAACCGGCTCATATAGCCTTTACCTTGCGAAAGAGTTTTATTGCCCAGGCATAACCAAACGAACTACGGTCATTGCATGACATCCCATCCCCAAAAAAGCTTCAAAAAACGCCTGTAACTTCGATTTCTCTCTTCGCCTCTTGAACAGACTCTCTCCCTCCTTCAGGGAACCGGAAAGAGTCTGTTTTTTTCTTAGTCCCGTGTCCGGCTGTCAATGACAGTCGTGACTAACCTCTTCGATATCATCGGAGACCTAAGATGACTCGACGCATCGGTGTATATGGTGGGAAATTCGACCCCATCCACATCGGGCACCTCATCTGTGCGGAATGGACTCGCGAACACTTCGACCTCGAGAAGGTCCTGTTCGTCACGAGCGCCAGCCCCCCGCACAAACGACAAGGCGTGCTTGATGCCAAGTTTCGGCATGAGATGGTTCAGACGGTGACGCGGCGTAACCGCTACTTCGAGGCGTGCGACATCGAGCTGCGGCGGGAAGGTCCGTCCTACATGCTCGACACCATTCGCGCCCTGAAGCTGCTCTACGGCCCGGAGACCGAGCTCTACCTCATGCTTTCTGCAGAGTACCTGGACCCGGCAAACCCCTGGCGCATCGACAAATGGCACCAGGCGGAAGAGCTGTTCAAGCAAACCTCCATTCTCGCCTTCCCGCGCGACATCTCGGGGCTGGCGGCAATCGAGGAGTGGAAGAAGGACATTCCGCAGGCGCGCATTCAGGCGCTCCACTGCCCGTCCCCGCCCGTCTCCAGCTCGCTCATCCGCGAGCGAGTGCAGCAGGGCAAGTCGCTCAGGTACATGGTCACACCTGAAATCTGGCGGCTCATCCGCGACCGGCGGCACTACCTGGAGCCCGGGCAGAAAGTTCCCAGCCATTACGGGCAGAACTTTTCCAGGCTCGACCCCCGGTACTGGCTCAAGGTCCTGGCAGAGAACATGACCGGCCCCGCCTGGTAAGCGGGGTGATGCCGGCAGAGGGGCAGGATGCCCTTTTGTCGGCGGCTGTCTCACCGGCAGCGATACCACTCTTTTTTGACATGGATACCTGACAGTGAGCGGCAGTCAAGTGATTGCTGCCCGCTCGTGCGGACCTATTCCTAACCTCCAAGGAGTCTGTGCAATGTGGTTCTTCGACAAACTCTTCAACCGACACAACGTAGATCCGTTCGCCAAGAAGCGAGCGGAGATGCGCAATGAGTTTTACGGGCGTATGTTCGCTCTGGGCGGTTTCATCGGCGCGACGGACACGTACAAGCGCACGATGTGGCAAGCCTTCGAGGAAGAAGCAATCGCCCCCTCGGCTTATCACCTGACCTTCAGGCGTTCTCTCTCGGAAGCCGGCGCTGGCGACCAACTGGTGATGGCCGGACACGAAGCCATGCTGGCTCAGTGGTTCCACCGCCCGCTCCAGCGCTCCGACATCCTGCTGGCCAAGCGATGGTATCAGGAACGATCGAAGGTCAAGGCGTTCCCCGCCAAGATGTGGGACACCATCCTCGGCAGCCAGCGCGGCTCCAACATCCACCTGCCCGTGGACATCTGGGGCTTCCCCGGAGGCCAGACCTTCCTCAAGGGCGTACCCATCCTCTCCTTCGAAGGCATGGGCGGAGCCATCTCCTATCTCGAACCGGCGATGTGCCGCTACTTCGCCCCAGTCATCCAGGCCACCAAAGCCCGGTTGATGAAAGAGGCCACCCCGCGCGATGCGGAGTTCGGCTTGCGGGCGGCGGTCAACGAAGTTGCCAACATTGTCCTTCTCTGCGCCCGTTACGTCGGCGGTCGAGCCCGGCTCACCTCCAACGACCAGGCGGAGTTCGTCTGGCCCGAGCTGTTCGACTCCATCGGCACGCTCGGTCACGAAGGCGTGAGCGCCCGCCAGTCGTTCGACAAGTCGCTCGGTCAAGCCGAATACGAACAGATGGACCGCTTCGTCAGCCGCATGGGCACTGCCTCCTTGCTCTGCGACCTGGTGGACGCAGAGTCGGTGGGGCTGGAAAATGCCCTGCGCATCATCCGGGAGCACCCCGAGACAGACCGGGTCGGCATCCGAGTCGACTCCGGCAACATCGAGCAGCAGTGCGTGCTCTACTTCATGAGGATGAAGGCGCTGGGCATCAAGCCCCGCACCATCGTCTTCGAGGACGAAGTCTCCCCTGACAAGGTGCGCGAAGTCTACGCCTACTTCAAGAAGCACACGGGCGAAGAGCCCACCATGCTCTTCCCGGGAGCGGGCGGCTACTGGTGGCGGCTGGTGCATCGCGACGAGGTCTCCGCGGCCTTCAAGCGCTCGGCCACCGGTGCCAATCCCAACACCAAGTTCTCCAACAGCCCCGGCAAGGAATCCTTGCCCGGCTACCTGCGCGTCTACGAGCGTGGTTCCATCCTCGTGGTCGCCGACAGGACGGAGTCGATCGACGGCAAACCGCTTTTCGTCAAGCTCGTTGAAAACGGGCGAATCGTCTACAATGAGTCGTTCGACGCCCAGGCCGACCGCGCCGACGCTACCTGGGGCAAGTACACCCAGGTGGTCCTCTCGGAAAAGGTTCGGGGGTGGAAGGAACGATTCATGAAGATGCGCGAGAAGGAAGTGGCTGAAGCAAAGGCTCGCCTGGCGGAAGCCGGACAGCCCGTCAGCGATTCTTCGCGTTAAACCTCTACCTCCGAGAAAGGGCAAGCACATGCTAGACCTGGGAAAACCCATTCTGTTTGCGACTTCCAAGTACGACTACCTGAAGAAGCAGCTCCTGGCATCGGGGCGCTTCGAGGACGGTGTCGTCGCCCGCTCGCAGGACAAGGACGGCACGCCTCGACTGGAGGACGTGCCTTTCCCTGACGGCGAGCGCTATCACCGCCTGCTCACCGACGTGGACGACCGGGAGGTCGTGCTGATCGGCGGCTGCGTCGATGACCGCGAGACCATGGAGCTGTTCGAGGCGGCAGTGCATCGCTTTCGCGACACCGATGA